>JBFLVQ010000146.1:0-15602 GCA_040758525.1 Acidobacteriota bacterium | reverse complement strand
TATTATCACGACGGCGCCAATACTTAGTTGTGCTGACAAGAGTAGCCCACTGGCTGAAAAGAGTAGCCCACCATTGATTGCGCCAGCCAGTCCTGCGACATTACTTTTTATTACTGATTTTGGCGCCACAGATGACTCTGTGGCAATTTGCAAGGGAGTTATGCTTGGTATCGAACCCTCTCTACGTATTATAGATATCTCACATCAAGTGACACCCTACTCAATCCTTGATGGGGCTCGCTTTCTTGCTGGTACCTCTCCCTATTACGGCGCCGGTACTGTCTTTGTCGCCGTGATAGATCCTGGTGTTGGCAGTATACGAAAACCTCTTGTGGTAAAGTCAAAACGAGGCCAGTACTTTGTATTGCCGGACAATGGTCTGATAACACTAGTACAGGATCGTGATGGTATAGAAGGGGCGCGAGAGATAACTAACAATGCTTGGATGGTTGGAAGTGCGCTTTCTTCTACCTTCCATGGTCGTGATATCTTCTCATCCGTAGGTGCGCATTTAGCACGTGGAGAAGATTGGACAAAGGTAGGCCCGGAGATCAAAGAATTGGCACGACTACCTGTAAAAGCAGCACAAGCTGATGAGAATGGCCTAAGTGGTGAGGTGATTGCGCTGGATGGTCCTTATGGTAATTTGGTAACAAACATTGATGCAGAAGATTTTCAAAAACTTGGCTATACCCTAGGGGAAAAGCTAACCATAACGATAGCTGGGAAAGCAGTTGAATTGCCATTTGTCAAAACTTTTAGTGATGTAGCGGAAAACAAGCCCCTACTTTATGTAGATTCACGTGGGCATCTAGCATTGGCTATCAATCTAGGTAACTTTGCTAAAATCTATAAAGTTACCCCACCACAACCAATCACTATTCCCCGTAAAGCCAAACCATAACAATTAAGCTTCTCTCAAATGCCCTTTGCGATTTTTGCTATTACATTGTCATCCTAATTACTGTGGATAGTTGATATACAGCGCAAAGGGCATCTATCAAGTTACTTGATAGTGGAAATAGTTTATTGATAGCTATTAAGTTGTTGAAAAATAAACAGAATCACTATTTGCAAAGAAATCTATGAATACCTGCTATACAGAGATAGATAATTTTTACTAGAAGAATTATCTAGGCTAAAAAAATATTTCTCATTGCAAAGCTCTTTATGTTGATAGTGAGAATAATCATTGGAGCGGCTCGCGGAAGTGTTGTCTAGCCTTATTATCTTTGTGTTGTAGAAGGTGTTAATCCATTGTTACAAGAATCTCTCAAAGGTCTCAGAGAAGTTTGCGGGAAAGGCTCAGGATAATGGCGAGAAGATAAAGAAGGTTTTCACAATGGTTCTGGCATATTGGTTGCACAATAAATGGACATACCAGACAAAATATTTTTGGAAAGGACGTAGGATTAGGATGAACAGATTACGCATCACAACTATATTAACGATTGTTTTCTTTGCTTTTGCTGCTGTGGTTAGCTACACCAAGGCCATGCCACAAGAGCCATTTAATGAGAGTGATTTAGGTGTCCAAGATAATGATGAACTACAATTTACCTTCCAGAACCAGACCTATACTAGCCAGCGTGCTTTTATAGAGAGTGGTCGTCGTTGCGGTTCCCACCGTGATGAAGGTCGTGTACAGGAAGATGAAGCCAGATTCCAGAAGGACCTAGCGGCTTATAATGCTGGTCGTATTAAGCCTATGGTTACTGGTGGTACGATTAACGTCTACTTCCATGTGATTAATAGAGGTACAGGAATCGCCAATGGCGATGTACCGCTTACAATGATCAATAGTCAGATTTCAGTTCTTAACAATGCTTATGCTAGCACTGGCTGGTCCTTTAACCTGGTAAGCGTAGATCGTACAACCAACGCTACCTGGTATGTAATGGAGCCTGGTACAACTGCAGAGCGAGCCGCTAAAACAGCCTTACGCAAAGGTACTGCTGATGATCTGAACATCTACACCTGCAATCCAGGAGGGGGCTTATTGGGCTGGGCGACCTTCCCATCAAGCTATAACTCCAGTCCCGTTTTAGATGGTGTTGCCGTGCTCTTCTCGTCTTTACCAGGTGGTAGTGCTGCTCCTTACAACCTAGGCGACACTGGCACACATGAAGTTGGTCACTGGATGGGCCTCTACCATACCTTCCAGGGTGGTTGCAGCCGCTCAGGTGATCTTGTTAGTGATACTCCAGCCGAGCGCTCGCCTGCTTATGGTTGTCCAACTGGTCGTGATACTTGCCAAAGCAGTGGTGCAGATCCAATCAACAACTTTATGGATTACACTGATGATGCCTGTATGAATCGCTTTAGTGCTGGTCAAGATGCCCGTATGGATGCACAATTTACTACTTACCGGTTTGGCAAGTAAAAATTTTCTATACAAACCTCAAGTCCTTTTAAGAGGGGCGCGTTTGCGCTCCTCTTTTTTCATGGCTGTAATAATCGGTTGCCACCATAATGTATAATAGAGCTACATTGTCCGTATTAATACTTTCAAGTTAATTGGTGGCTAATATGCTTCGTAAGATCAAGCATTGCTCAACTGGTATTGGGAGTCTGGATTTTCGTATAGGGCAGTTTATCTGTCTGATTATTGCTTTTGCGCTATTACCCTCGGCAACATTAGCAGCATTATTATGGCAAGAGAGTAGCGCATTGACACTAGTGTTTCCAAATATAGACAAAGAATTTCATCTGGCTTTGCCATCTGCCGCCGAGCGTGTCGAAGTAAGAGAGCTGGCCAAGTCGAAATACTTTTTGCTTAAGAATTTTGTTCCTAATGATATGAAGGTACGTATTGCCTATCAGTTGGATCTCTCTGGCGATGGCAAAGACGATGTTATTGTAATAACCGAAAAGAGCGCAAATGCCAGTAATCCTCAAGTAAAGTCTGATGGGTTTATTCTTCTTAATATTGATGGACAACGTAGTGAGATCAAGAAGTTGCCCATTGTCAGAGCTAGTGAAGAGTCCGATTTCGGTTATCAATCTGGCGAATATATAGCTTATAAAGCGGCTGGAAGTACCTTCTTTGCCACCACTTATTATAGAAGTGCACAGCCAGTCATTGCCCTAATCTACCAGAAGGCGCCGGAGTCGTTCTTAAAAGATGACAAGCTGATCGAAGAGACTAGTAGTGATACTGCAGAGAGTGAGGCACAAGAGCCTGCACCGGTACGTCACAGTGAAGGTGTGATACGTGGTGATGCGATCGAGCGTGCGGCTCCTGACTATCCACCAATAGCGCGTAATGCTGGCATAGAAGGCGATGTAGAAGTTGAGGTCACTATTAATGAAGAGGGCGAAGTTATTAATACACGTATAGTCAGCGGTCATCACCTACTGCACGTAGCGGCATTGTCAGCAGCACAGAAATGGAAGTTCAAGCCAACTGTGCTCAACCGTAGACCAGTGAAAGTAGTAGGTGTGCTCACTTTTCGTTTTAAACTTTAACTAACAATGTGAGGAATGCTGTGGTACGTGATAGCGATAAGAAAATGCCGGTGGGATCGGCAATGACCGAAAATGCCAATATGGCATTTGAGCGTGTCTTTGAGAAAGTTTATTGGTGGGTAGAGCAGATTCCCTCCGGCAAGGTCATGACTTATGGTCAAATCTCCCGTTTGATGGATGAGCGACTATCGGCGCGTGCGGTTGGTTGGGCAATGCATGCCATCCCCAACAATAACCGCAAAATCCCCTGGCATCGTGTGATCAATTCACGCGGTGGCATCTCAACTACGAAATTGCTTAATCATGCACCAAACTTACAACGTCATCTTCTTGAAGAGGAAGGGGTGCAATTCAACAAACAAGGCTTAATTGATCTAGCTACTTATCAATGGCAACCGCCCGCTCATCTTGTCTACGCCAAAGAATAGCTGTTGATACTCATATATAGCTACCAATTTGCTATAAATGACGAAAAGGATTACTTGGGAGACGATCAATAGGGTGTGGAAGGGGCTATTCGATCAATAATCTTGGCAAGAATATAATAGTTGTTGTTAAGTTTCTCTTTGTGCCTGTCTGATGCAATCCATAATCTCTTTGATAACAGCGTCACGATCCTTCTTTAGCCTGCTAATAAGCTCCTTAGGCGACTCAGTATTGTCTACGTATTTGGCACCCCATAAAGCCATCTCTAAGAGTATCGGCAGTAGATCAATACCTTTTTCTGTCAGGTGATAGATAAACTTCTTTTGATTATCAGGGTCCCTTCGCTTAGAAACTATCCCTTCATCCTCTAATCGCTTCAAGCGATCAGCAAGAATGTTGGTAGCGATCTTTTCTTCCGAAGCAAGAAACTCAGTGTAATATCTCTTGGCATGAAACATCAGGTCGCGGATGATAAGCAGAGTCCACCTATCCCCGAGAATATCTAGGGCTAGACTAATTGAGCAGCCAGATCGTCGATCATCCTTATGACATCTCATTGCTATTACAAGTCTACAAAAATAGCTTGCGAAGCACAAGAAAATATATTATTTTAACTTCACTTGCAAACTACAAGTTATGTAGGTTTTGAAAATTATCTGACAAGGAAGAGAAAAAGTAGTTTAGTTAAGGCAATGATGTAATGGTTAGGAGAAGGAACTTCTACATTGCCAAAACCGTTCAAAGTGAGTAAATTCGTATTTTAGATTGAATTATGACAAACCGTCAGCGAATGCTCTATTACTATCGCCGTTATTGGCGCAAGCTACTCATTGGCAGTCTATGTGTAATTTTCTCCGCCGTTACTAGCCTGCTTGCGCCTAAGATAGTTGGATACGCAGTAGATGATCTACTAAAACAAGTAACCCATAACAAGCTGCTTATTTATGGTCTATTAGTGCTGGCAGTATCTGCTGTGAGAGGAATATTCCTCTACAGCCAGCGCTGGATTATTGTGACTATGTCACGTGATATCGAGAACGATCTGCGCAACGACTATTACGAGCATCTACAGCGTTTACCACTAAGCTTCTTCCAACAGACACGCACAGGCGATTTAATGGCGCGTGCTACTAATGATCTTAATGCCGTGCGTATGCTGATTGGCCCCGCCGTGATGTATGGTCTTAATACCATTTTTGTCTCGATCATTGCATTGCCTGTAATGATCTCAATTAGTGGTCGGCTCACGCTACTAATACTATTAAGCTTGCCATTCATCTCACTTGCCACACGCTACTTCTCTAAGCATATACATGATAGATTCGAAGGCATCCAAGAATATTTCTCGACTATCACTGCGCGTGCACAAGAGAATCTTGCTGGTGTGCGAGTAGTACGTGCTTATGTGCAAGAAGAGCATGAGATAGCTGAATTCGATCATCTTAACCGTGAATATGTTAAACGCAATTTAAAATTGATCCGTTTGACTGGACTGTTTATGCCCACTTTGCGTGCTCTGATCGGTATAGGTCCAGGATTAGTGCTCTGGTATGGCGGCCTGCTTGTCTCTCGTGGAGTTATTACGGTAGGTCAGTTTGTTGAATTCAATCTCTACTTAGTCTTGCTGATTTGGCCTATGATTGCGCTCGGCTGGGTGATCAATCTATACCAACGTGGTATGGCAAGTATGGGACGTATCAATGCAATTCTCAACACCGAACCAACCATCAAAGATGTTGCTGAGAAGTCCTCGGTAGAGAATCTGGAAGGAGCAATAGAGTTTCGCAATCTTACCTTTGCTTACAATGGTCATTCAGTACTAAAGAATATCAATGTGAAGATTGAGCCAGGCCAGACTATTGCTATTGTGGGTCACACTGGATCAGGGAAATCGACGCTGATTAATCTGATCCCGCGTCTTTTTGATGCCACACCAGGACAGGTATTGATTGATGGTCGGCCTATTAATGAGATTCCATTAGATGTCTTGCGTCATAACATTGGTTATGTGCCGCAAGACACCTTCCTATTCAGCAACTCGATAAAGAGTAATATTGCTTTTGGAGTAGAAAAGGCTAGCCTTGCCGAGGTTGAGGAAGTAACTCAGCAAGCAGGTCTACTCAATGATATACGCGACTTCCCAGAAGGTTTCGATACAGTTATAGGTGAACGTGGTATCACCCTCTCAGGTGGTCAGAAGCAACGTAGTGCCATTGCCCGTGCACTGATACGCCAGCCAAAGATTTTGATCCTTGATGATGCCCTCTCGGCTGTTGATACCGAGACAGAAGAGCGTATATTAACCCATCTACGCGATGTTATGAGCGAACGCACCAGTATCATTGTCTCGCATCGCATCTCCACAGTGAAAACAGCAGATCTAATTTTGGTACTTGCTCATGGTGAGATTGTGGAGCGTGGTACACACAAACAACTGCTTGAACATGGTGGTGTCTATGCAGAGCTTTACGAGAAGCAGTTGCTTGAGGAGGAGTTGGCAGCAAGCTGATATCAATTAATCAAACCACAGAGGACAGAGAAATCCTACAAAGCCGTTCTGTACAACTCTGTGCCTTTTGTGGTTAATAATTTTTAAGGCAAAAGTACATGCAGAATCATAATGAGGAAGAGTCGCTAGGCAAAATTTATGATCGTCGTTTGGCGCGCCGTCTATTTTCGTACGTATATCCTTATCGTAAATACCTGGCTGTAGCAATCCCACTTATCGTTATTACCTCAACCATTGAATTGATCGGTCTTAACATCACAATGGTGGCAGTCGATCTCTATTTACGGCCTATGCCAGAGGCGGAACTACCTGCGATATCACGAATAACCCATCGTCTAATCGTGCAATCGGGCTGGCAGCCTTCAATCGCAGAAGCGCTTGCCTACTTTTCTTTGCTCTATATATTGGTGATTATTGCCGGACTGGGCCTCTCCTATTTACAGGCAGTGCTGTTAAATTCTATGGGGCAGCATATAATGTATGATCTGCGCCGAGAAATCTTTGCACATCTGCAGAAGATGCCGTTGCAGTTCTATGATCGCAACCCCGTAGGTCGTCTAATTACACGACTCACTTCAGATGTAGATTCACTTAATGAATTAATGACTTCGGGATTTGCCACACTCTTCAGCGACATCTTTGTGTTACTTGGTATTATCGTCTTCCTCTTTATTGTCAACTGGCGGCTTGCTATTGTACTGCTCATAATCATACCGCTAATGGCGATTGTGACGGCCTGGTTTCGCAAGAATGCTACCATTAGCTTTCGTGAAGTAAGGGTGCGCTTGGCACGCATCAATGCTTTTCTACAAGAGCATATCACGGGTATGGCAGTAGTACAGTTGTTCAATCGTGAAAGACGCGAGATGGAACAGTTCCAAGAGATTAATGATCAGCACCGCATTGCCAATATTAAAACCATCTTCTACTATGCTGTCTTTTATCCTGCTATTGGTTTGGTAGGCGCGCTCGGTACGGCGCTTATTATTTGGTCGGGCGGGCTACAAGTGCTGGCCGGTACGCTTACTGTGGGAGCGCTAATCTTCTTTATACAGTCAACCCAGCGTATCTACGAGCCGATCCAAGATATCAGCGAGAAGTACAATATCCTACAGGCTGCTATGGCCTCCTCAGAGCGTGTCTTCAAGATGCTTGATACGCCTGTTACTATCACCTCGCCGGCACAACCACGTCGCCTTGCGCGCGTTCGTGGAGAAGTAGAATTTCGTAATGTCTGGTTCGCTTACCAGGATGAGGACTGGGTACTTAAAGATGTTTCTTTCCGTATTGCCTCCGGCGAGTCGGTTGCATTGGTAGGTCATACTGGTGCTGGCAAGACCTCTATCACCAATCTGCTACTACGTTTCTACGATATACAGAAGGGACAGATACTACTTGATGGAGTAGATATACGTGAGCTTGATCTGATGGAGCTGCGTCGTGCTTTTGGTGTAGTATTGCAGGATGTCTTTCTCTTCTCAGGCGATGTGGCTAGCAATATACGACTAGGCAATAATGAGATCAGTGATGAGGCACTACGGCGTGCGGCGCGACAAGTACATGCTGAGAACTTCATTCTCAACATGCCAGATGATTATCGTTCTCCACTCACTGAGCGAGGCGCCACTCTCTCGACAGGCCAACGCCAACTACTCTCTTTTGCTCGTGTGCTTGCCTTTGATCCTAGAATCCTTGTCCTTGATGAGGCAACTTCATCGGTTGATACTGAGACAGAGTTACTTATACGTGATGCTGTGACCAAGTTATTAGCAGGCCGAACATCGTTGATTATTGCGCATCGTCTCTCCACTATTCAGAGTGCGGATAAGATTATTGTCTTACACAAGGGGCAGATTCGCGAGATGGGCACACATCAACAACTGCTTACTATGCGTGGTATCTACTATAGACTCTATCAACTGCAATACCGGGAGGACCTTATTGAGCATCAAGGTGTGACCTCAGATCCGGTCGCTTCTGATTAATGTGGCGATGGCGGCCCAGCAAGCTGATCTATGGCCTGCTCTCGCTGGCTTGGGCATTATCAATTACTAACTTCTCCACCGATCGTTTTAGCGCGGCGCGCACTTCACTATTTTTCGGGCCGCTACTGCGTTGGTTACTGCCTACTGCTGACGAGCAGACCATCTATCTGATACATATTGCGATACGCAAACTTGCCCATCTAAGTGAATATGCATTATTAGCAATGTTGCTCTTTGGTATGTGGTCGGCTGCAGAGATACACTGGCGTTATCGCTGGTTTGCTTACACACTTGTGTTAGTACTAGGGCAGGCTCTCTTTGATGAGTACTTACAGTCACTCTCACGCCAACGTATAGGTTCGCTTACTGACACGCTCATCGATCTCACAGGTGCTGCGCTAGCACTATTAGTTATCTGGTTAGTGCGACGTAAATATTTCTCTACACTTTCTAGGTAAAATAAGTTTGCATGCATTACTTCTATATGCTAAGATGGAACTGCCTTTGAAGGTAGCTTGACAATCTTCTCAATTGAAACTGTAGTTGGTCGGCTAGCAACCAACCTATAGGACTCGTTAACAGCGAACCCGGATCAGCTTGGTTATACGGGAGAGTAACTGAGTCGTCAATTGGTGGCGGTCCGGTGTCTGGATTCTATCCAGGTCTTGCGGGGTTTCTCGAAAGGGGGATTGCCCAGTAGCCTCGCAGTTCGGTCTCTCCAACCGGGCTTAAGTAGAGTCGTCCTCAACCTATCATACCGAAATGATAGTGTTCGCCTTATTACCCTTGAGGCGGCGATATTGGGCGATAAGCAAGGACTTATCAAGTTTTGAGGGTTATGACGATCAGTAAATTTGAATAGCTTTCTTCTGTAAGTTTTATGCGCTTTTTATAGTGCATTCCCCATATAGGGGGAGAAGAGTCAAGAACGCCGGGCTCCCAATTTAGGAGTCCGGCGTTGTTGTTTCTCCTCCACTCTTTCAATTGCCTGCAATGGCTGCTATCAAAGATAACAAACTATTCGGTTAATGGAATAACTAGGAGAAGATTAGAGTTGCACTAATAGGTGCTTAGCAGTAGTGTTGACATGCTACAATAGCTGATAGGACTATTTCTGGGAGCCTTTTATGCCCTCAAAAATCCTAATTACTGGTGCTACCGGATTCATTGGTGGATATCTGGTGAAGAGCCTGCTAGCGCGTCATGACAATCTTGTTTGTTTAGTGCGTAACCGCAATGTACGCGCGCTTGGGCAGGCAGGTGTCAAAACTGTCACAGGAGATATCACTAATCGTGAATCTTTACGCCAAGCGATGACAGGAGTAGATGCAGTCTTTCATCTAGCTGCGCTTTACCAAATAGGTGTGCGCGATAAAGCACGTATGCACCAGATAAATGTAGTGGGCACACGCAATGTCTGCGAGATCGCGCGTGAACTAGGGGTGCCACGCCTGATCTATTGCAGCACCGTCGCAGCATTAGGCAATACCGGCAATACTATTGCCGATGAGAATTTTCCTCATGATGGAAAATTTCAGAGTGAGTATTGCCGCACCAAATATCTAGCTCATCAAGAGGCAAAAGCCCTGATCGAAAAAGGCGCACCAATTATAATTGTGATGCCATCGGTTGTTTATGGTCCTGGCGATCCCAGTGCACTAGCAGAGAGTTGGCAGCGGTACTTAAAAGGAAAGATGCCTTTTTGTGTTGCCCCTGAGACGCGTTATACCTATGTGCATGTCGAGGATGTTGTAGCAGGAATGATCTCTGCTTATGAGCGTGGTCGTGTTGGCGAATCCTACATACTGGCTGGACAAGTTATTAGTAATCGCGAGATGCTGAATATACTAGCGCGTCTTACTGGTCGGCCAATGCCGCAACGTACATTACCATTTGCTCTACTGAAAGTGGCAGCCATCTTTGATGAACTGTTCTCGGCATGGCAGCGCAAAACGCCGCTTGTTTCGCGTGAAGCGATACGTATGATGGAAAACTGTCATTGGGCTGCTTCTGCGGCAAAAGCGCAACAGGAACTGGATTGGCAGCCGCGGCCGTTGGATGTGGGACTGCGTGAAACTTTTGCGGCATTTCTTCCGCAGAATGTTTACGCTAGTGTCTAAGCGAATTCTCAATGACAAATTTTTTAATGGAGTGACCCTATGTTTGATGAGTTTAAGCACCAGCTTCCAGATAGTGATCCGCAAGAGACCAACGAATGGCTTGAGGCCCTAGAACAGGTATTTTTGACAGAAGGGCCTGAGCGGGCGCGGTTTCTGATGCGCAAACTGATGAAGAAGTCGCGATTGATGCAGGTAGGGTTGCCACCGCTAGTGCAGACACCCTACATTAATACTATTTCTCCTGAACAAGAACCACCCTTCCCAGGCGATGAGAAGATTGAATTGCGTATACGGCGTATAATTCGCTGGAATGCAGTAGCAATGGTAGTACGTGCCAACCACCGTTTTCCTGGTATAGGTGGTCACCTTTCTACCTACGCATCCTCTGCCAGCCTCTATGAAGTAGGTTTTAACCACTTCTTTCGTGGCAAGGATGATGGGGACTCTGGAGATCAGATCTACTACCAGGGTCATGCGGCACCCGGTGTCTATGCACGTGCATTTCTTGAAGGGCGACTCACGGAAGGACATCTAGAATTTTTCCGTCGCGAAGTTGAAGGTAAGGGACTCTCTTCCTACCCGCATCCACGATTGATGGCGGATTTCTGGGAGTTTCCCACTGTATCAATGGGTTTAGGACCAATAAATGCGATCTATCAAGCACGCTTCAATCGCTATCTACACAATCGTGGTATTAAGGATACTTCACGCTCGCGTGTATGGGCATTTCTAGGTGATGGTGAAACAGATGAGCCAGAGGCACTGGGCGCGCTTTCTGTTGCTAATCGTGAGGGACTTGATAACTTGATCTTTGTAGTTAACTGTAACCTACAACGGCTAGATGGTCCTGTGCGTGGTAATGGCAAAATCATTCAAGAACTAGAAGCAGTATTTCGTGGTGCTGGTTGGAATGTAATTAAGGTCGTATGGGGGCGTGAATGGGATGCCTTGCTTGCCCAGGATATTGATGGCCTACTGCTAAACCAGATGAATGAAACGCTTGATGGTCAGTTTCAGAAATATTCGGTAGAGTCTGGTGATTATATACGCAAGCATTTCTTTGGTGTGGATGAGCGGTTGCTTAAAATGGTTGAGCACCTCAGTGATGATGATCTGGTACGTTTACGTCGAGGAGGTCATGACTACCGCAAGCTTTATGCTGCCTATCATGCTGCTGTTAACCATCAGGGCGCACCTACCGTGATACTGGCCAAAACGGTAAAAGGTTGGACACTTGGTGAAGGTGTGGAGGCACGTAATGCTACACACCAGATGAAAAAGATGAGTGAGGCTGAGCTGCGTGTATTCCGCGATCGACTCAATCTACCAATACCAGATAGTAAGTTAAAAGATGCACCTTTCTACCATCCAGGTGCAAAGAGTGAAGAGGTGCAATATTTATTAGAGCGGCGCCAGCAATTGGGTGGCTCTATTCCAAAACGGCTGGTGTGCTCACGCGCGCTCAATCTGCCTAAACCGGAGTTATATCAAGAATTTTATAAAGCTACCGTGGCTAATCAAGATGTCTCTACAACTATGGCCTTTGTGCGCTTGTTACGCAAGCTGCTTGATGAGCCAAAGATTGGCAAACGTATTGTGCCGATCATTCCAGATGAGGCGCGTACCTTTGGTATGGATTTCCTCTTTAAGAAAGTAGGCATCTATGCTGCCTTAGGTCAACTCTACGAGCCGGTCGATTCTGATATGCTACTCAGTTACAACGAGAAGAAAGATGGCTGGATTCTTGAAGAGGGCATTACAGAAGCAGGCTCACTGGCCTCGTTCACTGCTGCTGGTACTTGTTATGCTACACATGGCGAAAATTTGATCCCATTCTATATGTTCTATTCGATGTTTGGATTCCAACGTACTGGCGATCAGATCTGGGCTTTTGCAGATGCGCGTGGACGTGGTTTCCTGATCGGTGGCACAGCCGGTCGTACCACATTAATGGGTGAAGGCTTGCAGCATGATGATGGTCATAGCCATATACTTGCTTCTGTCGTACCAAATATTCTTACCTATGATCCTGCTTTCCATTACGAACTAGCAGTGATTGTACGTGAGGGATTACGACGAATGTACGACCAACAAGAGGATATCTTTTACTATATCACGGTCTATAATGAGACCTATGCAATGCCATCAATGCCTAGTGGTGTGGAAGAGGGGATTATTCGTGGCATCTATCGCTACAAAGAAGGTCCCGCCAACAAGGCTCAGCATGCACAATTATTGGGAAATGGGCCAATAATGCGTATGGTGTTACGTGCTCAGGAGATCCTTGCCGAGCGTTATGATGTCTCTGCTGATGTCTGGTCGGCAACCAGCTATCAGCAGTTACGCAAAGAAGCCCTTGAAGTTGAACATTGGAATATGCACAATCCTGAGGCATCGCCACGCAAGCCCTACATTGCCACACTCTTTGAACAGACCCAAGAGCCGATTATCGCAGCCAGCGATTATATGAGAGCTGTGCCCGATATGATTGCGCGTTGGATGCCGAGCCACTACTTCTCACTTGGTACCGATGGTTTCGGTTTGAGTGATACGCGTGAGAAACTACGCCGTTATTTCGAAGTTGATGCTGAATCCATTGTGATATGCACACTCTATCAACTCTCTCGTATCGGTAAGATCAGTCCCCAGATAGTAACTGAAGCAATGCAGGAGTTGGGATTTACGGAACGTGCAGCTTTTGCGCAACAACTCCATTAATTAGTGAGTTGCGGATTTGAAGAAGACCTCTTCAGATCCGCAATCTACAATCTGCCATCATACCAGTTTGCCTTCTAAAGCCAAGCGTAAGCGTGTGCTGAGATCTCCAAAAGATGGTTGACCACGCACATGCTAAATTGACATTAGTAGATTGCATTAGTATGCTAGGTTTGTAGTTGACCTGAACTTAACAAGCGACCATAGAGGGTGTCATGGATGAGATAATCATACGCACAATGTCTAAATTGCTGGAATTGACCTACTCAGGTAAGCTGCGTTGGCACAGCTCAATCTTTTGGAGCAAGGGTTATACAGCGGTCTATAAGAATGTTGTTTTACGTCTTCAGCCAGAAAGGTTGGAATTGAGTAGTGCAGATGGCGATATCGCCCGGTTTGAAGTTGCTACTTGTGGCAATTCAATTACCCCCTACTTGGCTGATCTACAAGCAGCCGCGCGCAAAGCCGTGAATAATTACCTCTCCATGCAGGTTAAGGGTGTTGATAATATGATGGCGGATATCTGTCAGATTATTTTAGAAGATTAGTAGGAAAGCAAGATACTGTAGAAAAAGAGGTCTGGCTAAAAGTTGACTAGACCTCTTTTTTATTCTGATAATAGCAACTACTCTTCACCCAAATGGGGATGGCGGGGGAATTTTGTATATGGTAGTCGTATACCACGTACAAAGACCCGGTCGCTTCTACGTTCAGCTGGTGGCTCAAAGTTTTCGCTACCATATGTAGCAATAATATCGTCCTGCTCAATACCATCGCCACTCACACCAATTGCGCCAACCAGTTGGCCACTCTTAAAGAGTGGGACGCTACCAGCAAAGATCATCACAGTATTGTTAAGCAGACTAAATGTCTTGCCATTACTAGCATCACAGAATGGAGCTACTGGCTTCTGCTTGCTAAGAACATTGTTGATACTGCGTAGAATCACTGGTTGATTTCCACCATTACCACCTCTTAACAGATAGCTTGTCTGCATACCATTATTAAGTGGGCTATATTCGCCTATAGGCGTTGATAGTGGCCCAGGACCCAACTGGTTGTCAGAAATACCATCAGGGAAATAAGGCCTGGCTAAGAAGCCGACGGCACGCGCTGTGAAAGCAAATTGTCCATCGAGTTTTATACCATCGGCTCGTAACATTGCTAGGCGGT
Source organism: Acidobacteriota bacterium (assembly GCA_040758525.1). GTDB lineage: Bacteria > Acidobacteriota > Blastocatellia > Chloracidobacteriales > JADJPF01 > JBFLVQ01. The sequence continues at coordinate 1,206 of JBFLVQ010000146.1, read as the reverse complement.
CTGCTAGACCTGCATTGATGAAAAGCTGAGCAGAATCAGAGCGACTGAAGAAGGCTACAGCACGTGCCTTCTCTACTGAGACATCAAAGCCAAAGACAGGTGCATCTGGGGTGCTAATTAGGCCAAGCACATTACCATCAGCATCAATAACAGTTATATTAACTTCTGCGGCTACTTCCAGTGGGCGGCGAATTGCCGCACGTACACGGTTGGCTTCCTTAAGGGCTTGTAAGAGGATCTGTTCAACTTCTCCAATGGAGAGGCCGCCCTTACCATTCTTGAATGGAAAGAAACGGTTTACCACACGAACTGGGCGATCATGTAGGGTAATGTCACGAAATTCGGTCTGTACCCCAATACGAATTGGAAAATCAGATTTCAATTTTCCTGGCAATTGTTTGAAGGGGATAGTCTCAAAACTAGGAACTACTAGCTGCCTTGTATAAGGTAGTCGTATACCATCAACTAAGATCTTATCGGCGCGAATACCTTCGGGCGCTTCATACCCTTTTAATGCTGCAATACCAACTATCTCTTCTATTCCTTCGCGAATATAAAGTGCGCGATCAACATTTTCGTCACTGTTAGCGGCGCCATTAATCGGTCTGACCATATGTTCTGGTCGATTAAGAGCAATGTTATATTCACCATTCAATTCTACACCCAAACCACCAGCAATAACACCATTCTTATAGATTGGGAAACCGCCTGTATCGCCTGCTAAACCGAGTGGCAAGCCAGGTTGTTTGATATCACTACATCCAAGGCTGGAGACTTGTACCCCAAAAAGCGGACCACCCGCCCTGTTTTTGATAAATGGGGGAATATTTTCCCGTATAATCCAAGCCGCTGTGCGTGTTGAAAAGGCATTGCCTTGTGTGCCAAAAAATGCTCCTACACCAGCTTTTGAGATAGCAGAAGTACTGGCAGGTACAGTGAGGCCTTCCAGCCCATCTGATAATTTTCCTAAATCGCGAATAATTACATTCTTAGGCGCGCCTTTCATCTCAAAAACAGCAAGAATATTTCCTTCTCGATCTGTGATTGCGAATGTACCAGCAAAGCCGAGTTTGAGAGCAGCAGAGACACCTTGAGCAATAATCTGCTGAATGTCAGAGACAGTTAAGGGACTAGGACCAATGGCACTAGGAATAACAGCAAGTGTCTCCTTTACTTCCAGCCCATTGGGATTGCGTAGTGTGAGCG
>JBFLVQ010000145.1:0-15723 GCA_040758525.1 Acidobacteriota bacterium | reverse complement strand
TTGGCATTAAGCGTTAAAGGGTCGCCTGGATACTTAAAATACTAGCAAGAAAGTAACTTTTCCTATCTATTGTAAGACTAGTACTCTTCTCCCGTACATTGGATACTGATGGTCGTAGACAACTCCAGACTGGAGAATTTGTCAATACCATCGAATAAGCCCCATACATACCCTCTCATAATAATTTTGAAGCTAAGCATAGGGAGGTAATTCGTCAAATTACCAATTTAGCTATTGACTACATCATACCTTGTATACTAAGGTATCAATGTGAAAGAGATCAATGACCGCGATCAAATGACTGGAGACAAGTGGGAAGTACAGCTACGTAAAGGATGTCTTGAGCTAGCAATACTGGCTACGTTATGGAGTGGAAAACTCTATGGGCTTGAGATACTACGGCGGCTGGGTAGCGATTCCGATTTAATCATATCAGAGGGAACCGTCTATCCACTGCTCAACCGCTTAAAAGCATTGGGAATGGTACAAAGTGAATGGGTGGAGTCTGATACTGGACATCCAAGGAAATACTATCAGCTTACCCCAGCGGGAAAAGAGCGAGTACTTGAGATGGCTAGGATCTGGGTACGGTTCTCGTCGAGCATGAGCAAGTTGCTCGCTCCACTCGCGAAGGAGAAATAGATATGGGAGGCGAGGTGCAACAGAGGATCGACGCTTACCTGAGTAGGTTACGTGGGCAATTGCGCGGCGTTAATGATGAAGATGTCCAGGAAATAGTAGCAGAGTTGCGCAGCCATATTATGGATAAGGTGGCTGTGAGAGGAGAAGAGACGATTGCTAGTGTTGATGCAACATTGGCTGCCCTGGGTAGTCCAGAAGAGTTGGCCAGTCAGTATATTACTGATGATCTACTAGCGCGGGCTGAGGTTAGCCGGTCACCGCTACGTATACTAGAGAGTCTGTTTCACTGGGCAAGCCTGAGCATTGTTGGTTTCTTTGTTCTACTAGGCTCGATAATTGGCTATTTCCTGGGAGTTGTTTTCATTCTCTGTGCAATGTTGAAACCATTTTATCCACAGACCACAGGATTATGGGTTTTTCCAGATGTTACTGATGATTTTGTGATCTCTCTGCGACTGGGGCTAGGGGATGTGCCAATGGGTGGTAGAGAAATACTAGGTTGGTGGATAGTGCCAGTCGGGCTGTTGGTAGGTTGTGGTCTCTTGATCTTGACTACAAGCTTTGCATTATGGTGTGCGCGACGATATCGCAAGTCGCGTCTACTACATAGGGATTGATCAAGCTGAAACAATCAGAGTAATAAGGAAGTACTCATGAATAAATCTACAAACAACAAGGATTCAGGAATTGCCGTGCAGGAGGTTGCTTACTCGCAGCAGGGAAAGCAGACCAACTGGCGGCAGAGCAGATGGCTAGTGCTGGGAGAGTTACTGGTTGTTGTACTAATCTTTGTCGCTGATGAACAGCATCTTATTCCTTTTAGCAAGACCCCATTCCTATTGTTGTTTGGATGGATCGCTTTGCGAATACGCAAAATCAACTGGCGTAGCATTGGGCTGACCCGTTACCGGAATTGGACGAGTACGCTAGTAGGAGGTGTTGGAGCGGGTCTCTTGCTATCCGCCTTCCAACTTTTCATCAGTCAACCGCTGCTGGTGTGGCTACTAAAGAAGCAGCCAGATCTAGACGATTTTCGTATGTTGACAGGAGACCTCAAGCTAACTCTGATCTTTCTTGTATTAGCCTGGACACTTGCCGCCTTTGGAGAGGAGATGGTTTTTCGTGGTTATCTGATGAACCGAGTTGCCGATCTGTTCAGCCATACACGACATGTCTGGATTATCAGCTTGATTGTCGTTCATGTAGGATTTGGCTTTGCCCATTCATACCAAGGAGTGACTGGAATAATTGATGAGGGTCTAGCAGGACTATTGCTAGGACTGATCTATCTACGTACAGGACGTAACTTGGCCATACCTATCATTGCGCATGGAATTACCGACTCGATCGACTTTGCCCTTATCTTCCTGGGAAAATATCCAGGAATGTAGCGCTTACTTTATCTTAGTCTGAATTCTAGAAATCTTGTCTGACATCTAGACAAGGAATCCCACCCAATAACTATTTCACTTTCCTAAATAGCCATTTTTACAGCTGTTTTCTAGAAATGTAGAGCCTCTTACCATTGGTATACCTCTTGCTGCAGTAGTATTCGCTAATGATAACCCATACTCATATTCTTATCGCGATCAATGGTAGATGAGACCAATAGTTTCATCACAACTGGCATTGCAGATGTTTTGTTGTCAATCAAGAGATTGGTGAAAGAGTTTTTCAGACAGATTTTCATGGAGAGGGAGCACATGGGCGGACAAATACGGATTACCTTGTTATGGGCGGTTATACTTTGTCTCAGTACGCCGATTTTTTCTCTGGCAGGTGAGTACGAAGGAACCGGTATCAGCGGGGTAGTACGCGATACTAATAATGTAACAATAAAGGGAGCGACGATCTCGCTGTTTCCATCTGTACCGGCTGGTAATCAGGTGCTAGCTGGCAGTGCTGTGACAGATCAGAATGGACAGTTCAATATTGAGAAGTTGCCTCCTGGTAATTATGAGATTATCGTGCAGCATCCCGATTTTAAGCTATTTCGTGATGCTGTGCGGATAGTAGACAATGAGCAACCGCGATTCTTGGAGATAGCTCTAACTGCTACAGACACATCCGCTGGATTTACTGTTACTGCTGTAATCAAAGAGGAGCAGGAAGAGTTTGAGTCTTCGCAACAAGTAAAAAGCGTAGCAGCCACAGATCTAAAGCGTGTTTCTGGAGTAATCCTGCCACAATTATTGCAAGAAGAGGTAGGGATACATATCCAACAAAATACCCCTGGAGTAGGTGCAATATCAATACGTGGATTAACTGGTCAGCAGGTAGTTACTCTCATAGATGGCTTGCGGTTTAGCAACTCCATTGCTCAACCAGGGCCAGATCAGTTAGTAGGTTTGATTGAGCCAAATATTGCACGTCGTATCGATCTGATTTATGGACCAGGCTCGGCTGTGTATGGCAGTGATGCTTTAGGAGGCACAGTTAATGTAATAACAGAGAAGCCAAAATTCTTTTCCAATGGATTAGAATTTCATGGTCAACTAGGAGCATTTTTCAGCAGTGCCGATCTAAGTATTGGTAGTGATTTTAAGCTTAATCTGGGAAATAGAAAAGCCAGCCTAATTGTCAGTGGGTTTGGTCGGCGAATAGATGAATTGCGTACTGGGCAAGAGTTGGATTCGCATGCTACTGTTACACGTCTATTTGGCCTGTCTTCCAAACTCTTTAGCGACCATTTGAACAATACTGATTACCGACACTTTGGAGGTTTTGCTAAATTTCTTTGGAATTTTGCCCCCACTCAGCAGTTATCAGTATTTTATAATCATAGCGAAGAACGGGATATAAACCGCTATGATCTGGTAGGCGGTGGTCCGGGGGCAATACGCGCGCGCTTCTCGCCACAAAAGTTTGATTTCTTCTATCTACGTTATGAGAAACAGAACCTAGGTCTGTTCGATACGCTTTCAACAAACTTCTCTTACAACCGGCAGCGTAATGATTTCCAGATACAGTTCACTCGTGGAAGTTCTCCCACTAGAGAAATGAGAAGTGCAGATGCCTTCGGCTATGGATTTCAAGCCACAACACACATCGGCAGTTACCAGTTTTTAACCTTTGGTGGCGAACTTTATGATGAGTATATCGACAATATACGATTTTCTCCCACGCCGATGAATCCTGCTGGTATCGCTACACGAGGCAGTTTTCCCAATGGGTCACGCTATCAATCCTATGGCATATATGTTCAGGATACCACAGATGTGATACCAGGTAAGTTGCGCTTAAATGGTGGTGCACGTTATAGCGCATTCTTTTTCAAAAGTTTTGCCCAGGCAAATCCACTTAATAGTCAGGGCCGACCAACTGTACCAAACAGCTCAGTGCGTGTTGATGATGTCACTTTCAACCTTGAAGCAATAGGTTTTATCAATCAGAACCTGAGTGTAGTAGGAAGCATTAGCCGTGGTTTTCGTGCTCCTAATGTTATTGATCTAGGCTCGCTAGGCAATTCCACATTTGGTGTTGAAGTGCTTGCTAATGAAGCGGTGGCATTAGGCGGAATGATTGGAACAACCATTAGCGCACAAGCACGCTCTACTGGTAAGCGTGTCTCTTTGCTCAAGCCCGAAAATCTCCTCAATTATGAAGTATCAGTACGATTCCAAAATCGTCGAGTCTATACCGCTTTTACCTTTTTTGATGCAGAACTGTCCAACTTTATCACAAAACGTGCACTGGTACTGCCTCCAGGAGCAACTGGAAAGACCATTGCTGGCGAGGTCATCACTTCTCAGAGCCCTACAGGAGTGCCTATGATCCGCACCCTACCAGTTATTGTCAGTGTTAATCTAGGTGAAGTTCGTCTATATGGATTTGAGACCAGCACGCGTATCAAATTACGAGATTCATTAACGCTGTCTGGTAACCTCTCATATTTACGAGGTATAGATAAGAATCCTAGAAAAGCATTGCCATCTGTGCCAGGACTAATAACAGGACTGAGAGCTTTGGATGTGCCTGATATTACTGGAGGACTGCCACCAGCAAAAGGCTTGCTCAGTTTGCGTTATGAATCGCCAAGCAAAAAGTACTGGCTAGAGGCTTACTCGCATTTGGCATCTTATCAGGATCGATATTCGGCTTTGGACCTTGCTGATACACGAATAGGAGCATCGCGTAGTCGTGGCACAATCGCTTTCTTCTTCTTTAGTGGTGCCCGCGAATTAGGATTAATTGGAAATGGCGCCGATGGTAGACCTTCTACACCTGATGATGTGCTGCTTGCGACCGGAGAGACCCTCACTCAAGTTCAAGACCGTGTACTTGGCAAAGGAGTAATCAGCCGGCCTTTAACAAATAGAACACCTGGCTATGCCACTTTCAATCTACGTGGAGGATTTTCTCTAGGCGAGCGTTCTAACATCACCATTATCCTAGAGAATATTTTTGACAAGAACTACCGTCAGCATGGATCTGGCATTGATGCTCCTGGTATCAATCTAACTGTGCGCTATTCCTGGCATTTCTGAGGAATCGGTAATTTACTTGTTTACTATTGCTGTCAATTAACAGCAATGTTAGCAGATAACTTGGAGAAGAGAATGAAAAAGGTGATGATAGTAGTTCTACTTGTTGTGGTATCGCTAATAGGTATGGCGGGTGTGGAGGCTGCCTATTCCGGACCAAACTTGGAGACTAAGGCTATTAAGAAAGTACCACCAGTTTATCCACCATTGGCTCGACGCAAACGAGTTCAAGGTAGTGTAACGGTAAAGTTGCAGCTTGATAGTGAAAGCCAAGTAGTAAGTGCCGAATTTGTTGAAGGCAATGCGCTTTTTAAACCCGCTGCGCTAGATGCGGCTAAGCAATGGGTTTTCCAGAAATCGGTAGCAGGCCAGGCAGGCTACCTTATGTTTAACTTCCAACTTGAAGAAGAATGATACAACTTCGCATCCGGTTAGTTATAGTTAACACACTGTGAAATCCTACTTTTATGATAGCAAGCACCGCGAGATAGTTTCGCGGTGCCTGCTGTATGGAAAAAATCCAGGAAAATAAGAGATTATGATGCTATTTAAAGCTGCCAAACATCTTGTACCAAGGTTCTGCATATTCGAAAAGAAATGTAGTGGATAATGTGGCTGTTTGTTGACCAGGTTTTATCTTCTGCGAAAGATAATTTTGCAAGACCATTGCATTAACAAACATACATCCCCATTCCAATGGATTGACATCCTTCATCATAGAATTGTAGAACACATAAGCAGGTTTGGTATCGATGCCATGTTGTCCTGACAGTGTCTGTGAGGCATCGACAAGTAGATCAAGCTGTTGGATCTTGATTGTATATGACAAATCTCCGGTATGTGGAACGACATCTAGTCGCTTTGCCTGCACTAAATAGCCAGAAGTGCCATAGCTCCACATCCAGTCAGCGCCAAATTCCATTTCTAACTTTGCCCCTTGAAAACTGGTAATACTTATAGGAACTCCTTGCTCTTTAGCTAGTTCGTTAATGGTAGCGAGGTTGACAGAGGTAATCGCATCCTCGCGGATCATCTCTCCTAGCTGAGCACTTGCTAGCATAATATCCCAAGTCCATTTTGACTGTTGTGCAAGAATCTCTTTAATTGGCATAACTATACACCTCTCAATGTTAATGGAAATAGGAATGAACTACCCCGCCTGTACGGCGGGGTCTGCAAGGTTTGTACTAAGCTATTGCTTGTCTCACCAGTTCCACATTGGGCGCATCGTGAATGAAGGCTTTCTCTTTTCCGGAAACAGCAACAAACATACCTGTGTTTCTATCATACTTGAGAGTGTGTGAGGTGATAGGTCCACCAAACGTGACTTTAGTGTGCCTACTAGTTACACTGGTAATTACCGTTTCACTTACTAACTGAGCCTGTAGCCAGACATAAACAGTGGTTAGCGGTGTGAAGGTTACATCCAATTTAGATAACACTGTTTGTGCATTTATCGGGCGAAATTGTGCTGCTACACCATTGATACTGGCACTCTGCATTAATCCAAAGGTTAGGGCTGGATATTGTGAAGACGGCATATCATTAACGATCTTATACGAGTTAGCTGGCGGCACATTTCCATCTGTAATTGGACCATTAAAGGTTGCATTGGAAGTGAATGAATAGTAGGCGCCGGACTGTGCAGGATAACCTGTGGTGCTCATTTTAGTGATACGAGCGCCATTGTTAACCTGAGTGGTTGAGGCATATAGTCCATATTCTTCAGTCCATTCAACATTATTATCGGGGAATGGATCAAAGCTTTGCCAGGCTACATTGGGGGCGCCACCGCCAATCGGTTTGGCCAAAATGATGTTTAGTTGTGCTGCTTTTATTAAGGGAAGATCCTGGTTTGGATCAATGAGAAGGTTTAGATTAAATTCAGGCATGATGTTCCTCCTTAGAGTGTGTGTTGTTTAGCACTTATTACGTCTTCCAGTGGCAACAAAAATATCCTGAAAAGATAGGACAAACAATGGTAGATAAAACCCTGCTTGTTATTTTTATTGTTAGATTGGTAGAATGATTAGGAAGGGTTTAGTTATTAAATTCCCACAGTTTTGAGCAGTCTTTCCACAATTTCGAGGTCCATCTCCACAGTTTGGTATGATTATTGGGGAGCTTTCTTATTTTTCAAAACCTTCTGCTTAGCACGGCGTTTGGCTTTGCTAGCAGCTCGTGATAATTCTGCCGCTGCTTCAATACCATCCTTCTTTGGTCGTATATCCAGCCGTTGTTGCTTAAGCCAAAATTCTTGCCATCCTTTGCGCATCTGTGGTAGTTCGTCTATCTCTTCATAATGTCCGATAATTCCTGCTTCATATCGTAAGATCCTGATTGCTTCCTTGTAATATTCTTGTGCGCGATGTGGATTGCTGCTGTTAAGAATGTCCTCGATCCAGGGTTCAGCGCGAAATATACTGAGTAGTTCCCATCTTGTGAATGGTCTAAAAGCAACTGTTAATCTATTTTCTTCTCCCGCATATCTAATACTGGCACGTGCCGCCATTTCTCTCCAGAGTTGATTAAGAGCTAAGCCAATGCTTTGAGCCCAGGCACCGCTAGGCTTGCCAGCAGCTATTGCCGCTACTTTCTTAATATCACCAAAATATTGCAAGATCTGATCATTTCCTCTCCATTGATCAAGCCATGAGCCAGCCACCCAACTTACTTCCAGAGGAATTTCGTTAGCATCCGGCTCACTCTGATTATCTTCAAAGCGCACCCCAGTAATTCTTAATAACGCATCGGCAGAAGTAAGATCGATCACTTTACCAGTAAGTCTATCTTGATACTTACCAGGTCGCTTTCCATGAATAGTCATAGCATCAAACAGTAATAACCATCGCCAGATCTTGCGTCGCATCTCCAGACGCTCAAATCTGCTTCTAGGTTTCCAGCCAATCAGGTTAATAAGGCTATCAAGTGGGACATTAACCGCATTAACACTAGGCTGTTGTATCAGACAGCCTAAGGCCACATTCAATAACAACACACCTGACAGTTCAAAGTTTTGTAGCTCTCTACGTAAGTCATCACAGGTTGTTGGTAGATTCCAAGGATTGTCTGTGGGCGCAACCATAATCTTGGTCTGTAGTGCCTTGCCACCACCAATATGTCGCAAGCCAATATCACCAGTGATCTTCTCCCAAGCTGTTAGACTAGCACCATCAGCAATCGCAATCGCCATGTTGCGTGCTTCCATAAATGTCTGTTGAGGAAAATGTTTTGGTAATCGCTTCATCTCCATAGGTGGTGTAGCAACTTTGATCTTGGTGATCAAGTAATCGATGTGTAGTAGTAAGGAATTATGTTCCGAGCCTGGCACCAACCTATATCCTACACCAGTCAACTTAAGATCATTATTATCTATTCTACTTTTGCCGATAGGTTTTTTTTGTGATTTTGTCTCATCATTAATCTCAAAATATATACGACTACTAGCCTTCCATTCAGGATCAGCAGAAGTCAGCTCACGAAAACAGATCTCCTCACCAGTTTGCTCTATACGATATTTTCTTACATCCAATAATTGAATTTTATCGCCTTCATTTGCTATCTCGATCAGATCTGTAGGAAGAGGATTATTTTTTAGCCAATCCGACCAGCAGGCAGTTATTTCAGCATGATGTCTCTGTACAAATAAGAGTATCTCTTCTTCATACTGCTCGATCTTTGAAAGCACTATTTTGTCCATGCTTGATCTTCTCCAAACTTTGTACAAACTCTTGCGCTAACTCTCTGGCGGTGGGTCGTTGGTTAGCATCCTTTGCCAGTGCTCGCATAATTAGATGATCTAGTTGTTCAGGAATATGGGGATCTATTTCTCGTAGTGGCGTAGGTTCATTAGTCCAGTGCATAATGGCGATTTCCATAATATCTTTGCCACTAAAGTCAAATGGTAATCTACCTGTGAGCATTTCGTAAAGCATCATCCCAACACTATAGACATCAGCCTTGCCATTATAATTTTTACTATTAAACCGTTCCGGCGCCATATAGACTGGTGTGCCAATAAATCTACCTGTAGCCGTGAGATGTTGTATCTCTATTCCATATGATTCAACTACCGGTTTGGCAATACCAAAATCGACTACTTTAACTATTACCTCTTCTTTAATATGGTGAAGAAATATATTTTCTGGCTTGATATCACGATGTACTATTCCTAAATCATGAGCTGTTGCAAGAACATTACAGACAGGAATAAGAATCTCTGCGCATCGCTCAGCAGGGAGCAAGCCTTTTCTGCGTAACTCTTCGCCCAGCGTATGCCCAGTTAAAAGCTCCATCACAAGGTAGGGCAAATACTCTTCTGAGATACCAAAGTCAAGAATAGATACAGCATTGGGATGATTAACCAGACTGGCTGAGATCCCTTCCATACGAAAGCGATAGAGATTATCTGGATTAACATGTTCTGAACCAGGTTGAAAAATTTTTATCGCTACGGGTCGGTTCAAAGCTAGATGTAAGGCTCGGTAGACTGCTCCATGCGCACCAGCACCAATCTTACATTCAAGACGATACTTTTCATCTAACACCCATCCTGCTAAGGTTTCTGAGAGCGCAGCAAAAATAAGGTTGGCTTTACTATATAGCTCTATCAGTTCAGCATTTCTTTTAGTAAGCTCCTGATTCTTGCGTTGCATCTCTTTTTGTAATCGCGCGATCTTCAATTGATTCTCTGTACGAGCAAGCACCTCCTCTATCTGAAAAGGTTTGGTTATATAATCTGCGCCACCTACTTCGAAGGCTTTGACTTTATCAATAACCTCATCCATTGCGCTAATAAAGATGATCGGTATATCACAAGTATGTGTATTACTCTTGAGCATTTGACATACTTGATAACCATCTACTTCTGGCATGCCTATATCAAGCAGTATTAGATCAGGTAGTGACAATTGCAATGAAGCCATTACTAATTGGCTTCTTACCGTAATTCTTACCTTGTAGTCTTGCTCTTCCAGTATCTTCAGTAGCAACTCAAGATTGGCTGGTTCATCATCAACAATAAGAATCTCACCTTTAACAACTTTGGCCGTTTGCATAAGCACTCCCTACTACTAGCAAGATAATTTATGATGTGACATTGGAGGCCATATTTATCAGGTCAAGAATTTCTGGCAATAGGTAATTGCGAGCCATTCCCTTTAATTCATCATGTAGGGTTTTATCTCTAGCAGCTATTTTCTCAATTACTACATCTATGGCCTTGAGATCACCTAGTATTACTGCCTGTTTAAGGTCATGCAACCAAGAGTCAGGTAAAACTGCTAATCGTGCAGGAATATTAATATAATTCTGACTTTGAATCTGAGAGTTAGACTCGGTTACCATTGTCTGTTCACGCAGATAACATACCCCTAGATGCTCAGCGATCTTTTCCAGAATCAGTTCTTCATAAAAAGGTTTTGGTACAAAATCATCACAACCAGCAGCTATCACGGTATCGCGATTCTCTGTAAAAACGCTTGCTGACAATGCGATAATAACAGTATGAGTATTTTGTCTATCAGTTTCATATTGACGAATCTGCTTGGTAGCTGTTACTCCATCCATTACTGGCATGCGTATATCCATAAATATTAGATCCGGCTTGTGACTTTGCCATACTGTGATAGCTTCCATTCCATTGGCTGCTTGATAAACTTGGAATCCTATCCTAGATAACATTTTGACAAGTAAGATCCTATTTTCAGGCGTGTCATCAACAACAAGAATCTTATATACTGGCAAAGTTGGTTCGATACCAAGCACCTTTCCTATATTGTGAGAGACCGGTAGAGAATCGATCTTAGGCAGTTTAATGGTAAAAGAGAAGGTGCTGCCTTTTCCCAACTCGCTCTTTACCATTATCTCACCACCCATAAGCTGTATAAATCTTCTACTGATGCTTAACCCCAGTCCAAAACCTTCCTTGGCATTAATTCCATACTCAGTCTGTGTAAATGGTTCGAAAAGTCTTGCCATTTCATCCTCTCTTATTCCTAAACCCGTATCCTCGATAGCAAAACTAGCGCGATCACTATGCCACTCTACTCTTAGCATTACACTTCCTGAATTGGTGAATTTAACTGCATTGGTAAGTAGATTGATAAGAACTTGGCGTAGCTTACCATCATCACCATAAACATACTGAGGTAGCTCGGATTGACGCTCGCAGATATAGCTCAACCCTTTTACTTTTACTCTTAACTGGAACATACCTTCGAGCCATTGAAGCAGCATATTTAGATCAAAGACCTGCTCATTCAAGACAATTTTGCCTGCTTCTATTTTCGAAAGTGAAAGTACATCATTGATCATAGAGAGCAGGTGCTTACCACTACGCATGATTATTGAGAGATGTTCATGTTGCTCCAATGTTAAATTCTCGTCACGCTCCATTATTTGTACAAAGCCCAATATCGCATTTAGCGGGGTACGCAATTCATGACTCATATTAGCAAGGAAAACACTCTTAGCCTGATTGGCTTCTTGTGCACTCTTTTCTGATAGTTTTAATTGATAAGTCTTTTCTGCTACCTTGGTTTCCAATATCAGATTCTGTCTCTTCAGTGCCCATATGCGATACTGATAGCTGGCATAGCCAATAATTACCAGACTGGTTATGTAAAGCAGGTATGCCCACCAAGTTCGCCACAATGGTGGATTAATCCTTATTCTTATTGCTGTGCCAGTTTCATTCCATAGACCATCATTATTTGAACCTTTCACTCTGAAAATATAGTCTCCAGGATTTAGATTGGTGTAAGATGTATAGCGCCGTGTGCCACAATAGATCCAATCTTTATCAACTCCCTCCATTTTATAAGCATATTGATTCTTCTCAGGATTAGTGAAGTTGAGTGTAACGAACTCGAAGGAGAAGAAATTTTCATTATAAGAGAGTTCAATCGGTAATCTTTCCTGCTGACCTTCTTGAAAAGGACTGAGATTGGCCTGAGTCGTGGTCTGATCAAATATCTTAAAAGTAGTTATCACTATCGGCGGAATATAGGAATTATCTTTTATCTGTTCCGGATAGAAGCGGGTCAAACCATTGGCACCGCCAAAGAACATCTCTCCGCTACTACTCTTATAACAGGCGTCTCTTCTAAACTTATTACTTTGTAGGCCATCATTGATATCGTAGTTCTTGAACTTTGCTGTGCTGGGATTGAATTTGGAAATACCTTTGTAAGTACTTAGCCAAAGGTTTCCTTGTTTATCCTCTAGTATTCCTGCAATAGTATTGTAAGGAAGCCCTTCTTTTTCGGTGAATATAGTAAAATGATTACTTTGTGGATCATATCGGTTTAATCCGCCATTAAGCGTGCCAATCCATAGTGTGCCAATTGAATCTTGATAGATCGCACTAATGCTGTTATCGCTAATACTGTTAGGATCACTACTATTATTACGATAGCTGATAAAAGATTGGTCTTTAGCATTGTATATAGTTAACCCATTTCCTGTGCCAATCCATAAACGGTTAGCATTATCTTCGTAGATCGAGGTTATATAGTTATCACTTAAGCTATTAGGATTATTTGGCTGGGAGCGGTAGACGGTGAAGCGTTGGTTTATCGTATCATATCTATTTAATCCTTGATTTGTCCCGATCCAAAGTGTACCAGCGCGATCTTGATAAATGGTTCTAATCTCGCTGCTGCTAAGACTATTGGGATCGTTAGGATTATGACGATATATAGTGAAACGTTGAGTCTTTGGATCATACCTGTTAAGGCCATTCCCTGTACCAATCCAGAGTGTACCAGCATTATCTTGGTAGATTGCTCTCACCTGATTATTGCTAAGGCTATAGGGGTTTCTAGGATCATTGCGATAGCTGGTGAAGCTTTCTGTTTGTGCATCATATCTATTTAAGCCATTATTTTGAGTCCCGATCCAGAGCGCCTGAGAACGGTCTTGATAAATGGCAGTAATTTCATCACAAATAGATTTATTAAAATGGCTTGGATTATTACAATAATTCTTAAATCGGTACCTCTTATGATCGTACTTACTCACTCCTCCAGTGGCTGTGCCAACCCACAATATGCCAGACTTGTCTTCAACAATTGAGAAGATAATGTTGCTACTAAGACTATTGGGATCGTTAGGATTATGACGATAGACAGTGAAGCGTTGAGTCTTTGGATCATACCTATTAAGGCCATCCATTGTGCCAATCCAGAGTGTGCCAAATGTATCTTGGTAGATTGAGTTTACCCAATTATTGCTAAGGCTATCAGGATTTTTAGGATCATTACGATAGCTGGTGAAGCTTTCTGTTTGTGCATCATATCTATTTAAGCCATTATTTTGAGTCCCGATCCAGAGTGTGCCGGAGCTATCTTGATAGATTGAAAAGATCCTATCACTGCTAAAGCTATATGAACCATTGAGATTATTATGGTAAGCGATAAAGTTATCAGTGGAGGGGTTATATTTATTTAGCCCCTGAGTTGTACCAATCCAGAGTGTACCAGCGCGATCTTGATAGATAGTTCTAATCTCGTTGCTACTAATACTGTTGGGATCGTTAGGGTTATGACGATAGACAGTAAAGCGTTGAGTGTTAGGATCAAATATGTTAAGGCCATCCATTGTGCCAACCCAGAGTGTGCCAGTATTGTCTTGGTAGATTGCTCTAACTCCGTCACTACTTAGGCTATCAGGTTTTTCTGGGTTATGACGATAGATGGTAAAGCGCTGGCTGCCTGGATCGTACTTGTTAAGACCTCCATACAAGGTACCGATCCAGATCATACCGTCTCGGTCTTGATAGAGTGAAACAACAAAATTATTAGATAAAGATGCAGGATCTTTTATATTGTGTCTAAATATGGTAAAGGAATAGCCATCATATCTATTAAGCCCATTTTGGCTGCCAAACCAGATAAATCCCTGCCGATCTTTAAGAATGCAATGTATCGTATTTTCCGAAAGCCCCTGTTCAATGGAGAAGTGCTCAAATTTGATATCACTATCTTGAGCCTTAAGATTGCCGCAAGGAAGGCATAGTAGCAATAGTATCAAGCCTACTTGTCTTATTCCAAACATACCAGCAAATTTCATGGAAAAACCCAGCTAGTTAGCTATCTTAATTAAGCGATAGGTCTGCTTACCAAACTGGTTTAAGCTGTTATAAACATATAATAGAACCAATTTCCAATTACTTTTTGGTAATATTCCCTCCTTTCACCTATTACTAGGGTAGATATAACAATACTAATAAATTTAGGCAACAGTCTTTATATCACCGCTTAGATGGTATAAGTGGCTTTAATGTTATATTCTCCATACAAGCACATACGCCGTGGAGACAGAAACAGTCAATGGGACAAATAGGACAGGCATCAGGTTGTGCCGCAGCTATATTTCCAGGCTTGGTGAAAACTTTATTACTATTAGTAGTCTGATTTCTGATAATGGGTTTAGCCTGTTTGGGTAACTTCATAAGTTTATCTCCTTTGCTATGGAAAGGTCGATTATATTAGTAGACATGCCAGCTACGTACTTTACCAACTGTAACAGGAATAGTATCGCTTACATCTATGGTAAATCGATAGACTAGCCGTGCCTGCTCCAATCGCTTAAGCGGATTAAAAAATGTTAACTTCACATCCCAACAATCCGCGCCAGGTCTACAGATCGGACTACGTTCAATATCTATGGTATCTAGTTTCATTCCTTCCTCAATTGCCGAACTATAGATATGTTTAAGTTGGAAAGCATTAGTAGCCGCATAATTCATTGCTCTCTCTTGGGAAGTGAGTCCAAAATTACGAAGCTCAAAATAGACCCGCTCTAAAAAATTCTTTATCTCTGCTAACTTTTTATCCTTATCTTGATCTTCAGGTACATTACCAAGCAGTAACTTAATCAAAGCAGATGTTGACCAACTATACATTCCTCTTACTTCAGGATAGATAATCGGCACAACCTGACCGCTTAACAAGGTAACTTTACCTGCCATAATACCAGGTAGTGATACTCGCTCTGCCCCTTCTTCCAATTGATCTTTTAGAAACTCGCGCAGACGCTCATAGGCAACAAAAGCAAAAGGGCCGGTCGGTTGTATTGCATAGATCGGGGTGCTATCCAGATTAAGTGTCCAGATGATGCTGCTTGCATCTGATAGGTTTTCTTTTAGATGCGCTAAAAATTGTAGCGGATCAAGGAGATTTTTATCAGATTGTTGCAAGAAAGAGTCTCGCCGTGCCTCTGTGCCAAAGTCATAACCAATATGTCCAAAAGCATAGATCAATGATGGCGTGACAGTACTACCACAACTACAGGTTGGACCATTTCCCGCAGCAATAATACTGCTGGAATAATTGCTAGTAACTCCCCAAGATAGATGTTTGCTAGAACTTGATGATTCACTAGTAACAACCGGAGCATCTTCAATGGCCTGTTCATCTGCTGTGCGCTTCTTCTCGGACATAACAACAACTCCTTCTTTGATAGTATTAAGTGCCCCAATAATATTGATACGGCCTGCTAAAAGGCGTCGGCAATCTGGGATAGGTTGTTCATTACAGTCAATAGCACTCTTTAGAATAGCATTACGTACTGCCTGAGGATTAGCAGCAAGACC
>JBFLVQ010000144.1:0-15787 GCA_040758525.1 Acidobacteriota bacterium | reverse complement strand
TTAACGTCAATTCGAGATAAGCCCGCAGGGCGAAATATCTTTAGCTTGGCAAGTAATTGCCAAGAATGGAATGAGATAACAAGCAGAGTCGTGAAACGACGACATAGTAAATTATTAAGTATGAAAGATAAATTCATGATGATTTCTCTTAATTATGCCGCCCGTTCCGGGCTTTATACACTACTGCTAACCGTTCTTGGCAATTACTTGCCAAGCTAAAGGTATTTCGCCCTGCAGGCTTTTAATTCTTATCTTGAACTGGCGTTAATTAATAAGTTTTTTGGCGAGGTGTGATATGGCATTAGTTAAACTAAGAAGAGAAGAGAATGTCAGGGGGGATTTTTATGTTGATAGCAGTTGCATAGATTGCGATCTATGTCGTCAGATTGCCCCTGATACGTTCAAAAGCGCAGGTGAACAGTCGGCTGTCTATCATCAACCTGAGACTGCTGAAGCAGAGCTAGCAGCGCTCAAGGCGTTAGTCTCTTGTCCTACTGCCTCGATCGGCGCACTTGGACAACATCCTGTCAAGGCAGCTATCGCTGCTTTTCCTGAAGAGATCGAGAATGGTGTCTATTTTTGTGGCTTTGCCAGTGAGTCTTCCTACGGAGCATCTAGTTACTTGATTGTACGTGCAAAAGGAAACATACTCATCGATTCACCTCGTTTTACACAACCGTTAGTTAAGCGTATAGCGGAATTAGGTGGTGTAGAGACAATCTTTCTAACACATCGCGATGATGTTGCAGATCAGCAACAATGGGCACGCCATTTTGGCGCTAAACGTATTATGCATAATGACGATATTGTACAGACTGTTAGAGATGTTGAACATGTGCTAAACGGTTGGGATGCTATCTCGCTTGATGACGAACTGCTTACCATTCCTACCCCAGGCCATACACCTGGCCATATCGTGCTACTCTATCGTAATCGCTATCTATTTAGTGGCGATCATCTATGGTGGTCACCACAATATCGTTCCCTCAATGCATCTAAGAGTGTCTGTTGGTACTCCTGGTCTGAACAGATACGCTCTATGGAGCGATTGCTCGATTACAGGTTCGAATGGGTATTGCCTGGTCATGGCCGGCGTGCACATGCCAGCACGGCTCGTATGCGTGAAGAATTACTTGCTTGTCTGGCACGTATGAAAAACTGATCTTGGCGAGAATACTACTAATAGATAAAAAAAGACAGGTTGCTTAGATAGGCTTATTCTATAATTGAAAAAAGTAAGGAGACTATTATGAGATCATATTTACTCTTGGCCTCTCTAATGGTTCTATTGATCTTATTATCTCCATTATCAAAATAATCTGTTGCGTATACCCCTGCGGGGCTTTCATCTCATCCATATAGGATGAAATTGTTTATTTTATGAATAGACTACACAGAATAAAGATTTTCTCTCTAGTTATGCTTAGCGCGATAGTCGGCCTCTCTTGTCACAACTGGTTAGGGCTTGATAGAGATAAGTTGCACTTACCGAATCGTGGCCCAACAAAAGTCTTTCAGACTGGCAAGAATATTTATCGATTGGCGCTCTCCCCGGATACCCGCCGTGCTCTCTGTGCAGGTGGCAAAGAGATACAATTATGGGATCTAGAGAAGGGTGAAATAATTCAGCGTTACACAGCGAGCGAAGGTGAAATCAGCAGCATCAGCTTTTTACCAAATGAGGTTCAGGCGATCTTTTGTGACAGTTATCGGGGTAAGTATACTTGCCATTTATTGAATCTAGACAACAGTAAAGTAGTCCTCGATTTCAAGAATGGCCATATTCTGAAACTCTTTTCTCCAGATAGTAATATAGCTGTTTTGATAGAATCGCAAGTAAAAGAATATGCTCCTAAACTATCTGTGTTAGAAGATACTATTAAACTATGGGACTTCTACAATGAACGTGCGATCCTTTCGTTTCGCGAACATCAAGAGCCGGTACTAAATGTAATTTTTTTAGACAACGACCTGTTGGCCTCTGTCAGTGTAGATGGTACCATATATTGGTGGGATAAACGGAATGGACAGACTATTAAACGTGTCAGCCTAGAAGGTTATGATGGACTCAGAGAGGCGTTGTTTGCGCGTAATAGCCTCCGCCTCCTTTCCTTGCGTGAAGGCGAGATCTGTCTATGGGATATTGAGACCGGTAAAAAGATCAACTGTCTTCCAATAAATCTAACTGACTTTAGTGGCTTGGCCTTTTCCCCTGATGGTAGTCGTGCTCTCAGTAGAGATGAGAATAACCATTCCATTCACTTATGGGATCTGCAGAGTGGTGCAGAGATGCAAGTTTTTCAGGGACATAAAGATAAGATTGTAGATCTGGCCTTTTCACTGGATGGAGAGCAGGCTTTTTCCACTAGTATGGATGGTACTCTCTGTTTATGGGATATGCCGAAATAAGAGGCAATGGTTAGAGCACGTTGATTAGAGCATCACGAAACTCCCCGGCGGTCTGGTAGCGCTCTGAGATCTCTTCAGACAATGCACGATCGATCACACGAGCGACTCTATCCGGAATCTCGACATTACGTTCTCTAATAGGTATAACTTTGCCATGTAGAATCACCTCAAGAGGATCTCTATGAGGAAGTATTTCACGAGGTGGTTGACCGGTAAGCATGAAATAGAATGTTGCTGCAATACTCCAAACATCGCTCACAGGTTTAGAATACTTGAAATTGATCAATTGTTCGCGTGGCATAAAATTGGGTGTTCCGCCTGCCGTTCCAGTAGCAGTTAGACCAGAAAGACCAGCAAGCTGAAAGCTTTTTGCCAAGCCAAAATCGCCTAGCTTGATCGTGCCGCCATATTCTGCTGTGAGCAGAATATTAGCAGGTTTAATATCACGATGTACAAAGCCGTTTTCATGTGCAAAAGTTAGTCCCGCTAATGTCTCACGCATTATTGGATCAGCTTGTGCCAATGGCAGCTTGCCACCATGTCGTTTAATCAAAGTGTCTAGACTGCCACCAGCACATAACTCCATTATAAAATAGAATCCACTGCCGACTGAGCCTTGATCAAGCAGTTCTACAATATTAGTATGCCGTAGTTGACTTATTACTTGAATCTCACGTTGGAATTTTCCGCGTGCTTCTGCATCTACCGCGATTCTGGCAAGCATCACCTTGAGTGCTACAACAGCTCCATCTAGGCGACGACGCGCTAGATAGACACTGCCCATTGCACCTTCACCAAGCTTTTTGATTGGTTCATATCCATCTATCTCATTATGTGTAGAAGCCACACTACTGCTAGTTTGATTCAGCATACTGATTATAATCTGTACAGGATCGGCAGTGGCGTCGGTTCGACAGTCTAGACAAATGTAGTCTCCGTGATGACGATTACCTAGCTCGCTGGAGACAGGCTTATTACAATTGGCGCAACGCGCGCCTGCTAGATATATCGGTATTGTACGATCTTCAGCTTTGGGCACTGTTGCATCAAGACTGGTCTGTTCACGACATTGTGGGCAGATAAACAGACCTGCTTGCCATTGGCAGGCTCTACGAAAGTTATTTGGTATATCAACACCACATTGACAGCAGACCGCCAACATCTCTATCTGCACGGTGAATACTGTATTGCCAACACTGATAAGATCTTTGTCTTTAAGATCGACTTCTGGAAAACGGCGTTTAACGGCTTCTCTAGGTGTCTCATCTATGGATCTACCACCATACTTAATATTGTTGATATAAGTGCCATTAAGACTGCCTAGATCACGTATACGTGCATCTGGAGGATTAACCTCTAGAATAAAATGATGACGCGAGGCCGATTTATCATTACTAGGAAGACGCGCATGGCAATCATATGCACGTCCAAAGATGAAAGTGTCATGCTCCTCGAAAGTATAGATATTGCCTTGCATTGGACCTCGGATTACTTTCAATGTCACTTTGGCAGACATATATTATTCTCTCACTATCGTAGTGTGATCACTGTTGAGGCTGAAGTTTAAACTCCGTAGAAGCAAGTACAATATTGGCTGCTATACCAGCATTGAGGTTGCCACGATCATAGATTGTGAAGATCGTCCATATACGGGAGCTTTCAATAGCAACAAATCCTGTCACCGTTTTTGGTACACCATTAAGATTAAAATCTCCTGTCAACCAGCGACCTGGTTCATGTGCAACGGTGAGAAGCTCTAGCCGTGGATAGAGTCTACTACTAAGCTTTAAGTCGGTTACACCGGGAGTCTTTCTAATCGATGCACTAACACGGTAGATAGCATATCGATATGCCTCTTGTTCCATAGCAGCTCTTTGTGTAGTGAGCTGTTGGTCTTTAACACTATCGAAGACCCCCTTTCTCTCATAGTCAGGGAGAAAGCTATCTGTACATTGTAGTTTCTCAACACGGACTTCAAATCCATCACCACCACAAGTGTAGAGTTTGTCTTGAAAGATAAGGTAGCGATCCTGTGTTGAGATCGGCATATTACGCACATCCATTTTGCAAGGTGATCTTAATGATAGTGAACCATCGCTAGGATAGTATCTTGGCCAACTCTTATCATTAAGTTCCAAAGGTTGATTAATACTCATCCAATAGAAGCCAGCAAAAAGAGTTAATAAGAGAAAGGCAGCCGCACTAGCTAGTGCCTGTCTGGAAAACAGCCTTTTCTTAAGGCGGAACTTACCTATATCAGTTGTGATTATATTTTCTGGTAGAGCCAGTGGTTCGTGCCATTTTTCCGCCATCTTGATCAGTTCTTGATAAACACCCTCAGGTTTCAACCATCCATAACCAGCACATTGTAATTGCCAAAGCAGATGGTGAAAATCTGCTTCTTGCCAATAAGGAGTTCCTTGCCGTGTAAGGGCATATTGGAGTTCAATTTTTGATGGCTGTTGATAAGGTAGATCAGCAGTATAAGGAGTTCGCAAGGTAAGGAAATTTTTTAGATATGGTCGTGCTCCTTCATGCCAGTTGGCCATTTCACGTGCTGCCAATTTCCAATCTAGCTCCCACACTCGTATAGTCTTGTCATCACTACTGGAGAGCGCAAAACGACCATCTGCGCTTAGACAGACAGAGGTTACTGCACTGGTATGGCCTGCTAGAACTTTCAAACAACGGCCATTTGCTATCTCCCACAAACGTGTAGTCTTATCAACACTCCCAGAAAGAATAAAGCGTCCATCTGCGCTAAGTGCAATAGAAAGCACACTACCTTTATGGCCAGTGAAGCTTCGTAGACAACGACCATTAGTCAATTCCCACATCTTGATGGTTCTATCTTCACTGCCTGAAAAGGCAAAGCTATTATCTGCACTCAGGCAGACAGAGTTTACGCTACCTGTATGGCCTTCAAGGATCTGTAAACAATGACCGGTCGCGACATCCCAGAGTTGTACACTTTGATCATTGCTGCCGGAAAGAGCCAGCCTGCCATCTAGACTTAAACAGACAGAATTAATTCTCTCCATATGCCCTTCAAAGATGCGTAAGCAACGGCCTTTAGCAGCCGCCACTTCCCACAAACGTAGTGTCTGATCGGTACTGCCAGAGAGAGCAAACCGCCAATCATTGCTTAGCCAGACTGCAGTAACTGCACCGCTATGACCATGAAAGGCAGCATAGCAGCGGCCCGTAGACAACTCCCACAATCGCATTACATTATTATCACTACCAGAGAGAGCAAAAGCGGCATCACTGCTTATATGGATGGAAAGTGTCTCTTCTTGACAACCAGATATTGGCCAGTTGTTGCCAGTTGCTAGCTCCCACAATCGCAAGATCTTTTCTGGTTTCTCAGCGCCTCTTGTACTACTGCCATTAAGTTCTGCTCCCGTCTCCGTTTCTGTTTTGTTCAGATGTTTTGACATAATGATTGTGAGCAGCAGGAGCATTGCTAATGAGAAAATCTGTCCTATGTAGGCAAACAGGGAATTGAAACCGAGTACTGTGCCTTTTAGCGCGGTAGTAAATACCAACCAGACCAACCAGGCCAGCATAAATATCAGTAGTATCTGAGCGATTCTAAGAACTGGTTTTAGTTTGCTCCACCAGGAAACGGCTCTACGTTGGGCAGCACTACCAGAGAGAAGAAAGCGTCCATCCAGACTTAACGACACAGCCGCGATAGGATTTAGGTGTCCCTCAAAAGTTTTTGCTAGCCAGGCAGTCCTTAATCCCAATCGTTTACAGAAGAGGGAAAGCTTTGCCCATTCATCCAAGTTTTGCTGAGCACGCTCAAAACCAGGTATTTCACGGGCTGCCTCGACCATTGCCAGTGCTGTGTCTAAACGTCCTTGCCGATATGCTTCTGCGCTCTTTTTAAGCAGTTGCTCAACTCTATTTTCAGCTTGTAGCAATTCTCCAGGTGTACGTAGACGAGAGATCTGTAAAGGACAGATAGCTGCGCTAGCACTTGACAACTCCCAAAAACTCAATTCTCCATCTTCTCCACCAAGTAATGCGAAATGTCCATCTGCACTTAGATAGGCTGAAGTTACTGCTTTTGTGAAACCTTCAATGATAGATAAGCAGCGACTAGTTGCTACCTCCCATAGGCGTAGTGTTTTATCTGCAGTACTACCAGAGAGGGCAAAGCGGCCATCTATGCTTAAGCAGACTAGTGTTATTGCTTGGTTATGTGCTTCTAATGTGTTTACACAATGGCCTTGGTAGGTATCCCAAATCCGTACCGTCTTATCTACGCCACCAGAGATGGCAAAACGCCCATCTGAACTTAGTGAGGCACAGGTTACTACTTGTGTGTGACCTTTGAAGGTTTGTAGCAATTGACTATTGGTCACATCCCATAGACGTAGAATATTATCTTGTAACAACAGGGCTAGGTACTGGTCGTTACTTAGACAGACTGAACCTATACTACCTTCGTGTGTTTGTAGGGTATGTATACAACGGCCTGTTGCTACTTCCCATAATCGTATGATGTTATCTTTGCCGCCAGAAAGAGCCAATTTCCCATCTGAACTTAAGCAAGCTGCTGTTATTGTATCTACGTGACCTTTGCGTAGGTACTTATCTAGGAAGTAGTGATAAGCGCGGTAGCTTATCCATAATCCTAATCCTATTGTTGCCAGCACCAGCAGCCAGAGTAGATAGCCAACGCCAAGCAATTTAATATGTCTTGACATTAAAGAGATGGCTGGTATGGCGAGAGAGATAATACAAATTAGTGTAAGTCCTATCCACAATATGCTAGGTAGTTGTGAACTGCTTCCGAAAGAGCGCTGGCAGCGGCCTGTTGCCATCTCCCACACTCGTAGGGTTCGATCAGCACTGCCAGAGATAGCATAATTTCCATCAGTGCTTATATGAACAGTTGTGGTTGCCTGTTTATGAGCTTTGAAAGTTTTAACACAACGGCTTTTAGTGTTATCACTAGCACGAGCTTGTTGTAGATAGTATAGAGTCTCCGATTCATTAGGCGCTTGTCGAGCTGCTTCCTCCAGTAGCGATGCCGCTTTGTACTTCTCGCCCCATTCTAAATGCACCAGTCCTAACAGGAATTTTGCTTGCCAAGGATCGTTATTTACTGTGCGCGCCGACTGAAGTTTCTGTACTAGCGTTTCGTAGAGTATCTCTCCACGCCGCCATTGTATTACTCCACTATTGTAGATAGTCTCCAGGTGCTGAGGGTCAACCTGGCAAGCTTGCTGCCAGGCTGTCTGTGCTTCTGCTTCCTTGCCTAAATCTAGATAGGAGAGGGCTCGGTTGTTAAGACTATCAGCGGTGCCTCGACCTGCCTTAGGTAGTGTGCGGAAATAGGTCTTGCCAGTAATCTCTTGATAGCTGCTTTGTAACACTGCTGCAACTGCCAGCATGTTTAGCGGTCGTAGGGCAATATCCTTTTGAAAACAGTCTTGTAACAGTTGTGCGATAGAATTTGGCATTTGAGGGATAAGCTGTGATTCACTGCCAGTCTCCAGATAGTTTTGTAACGCTTCAGCAGCTACCTGACCAGCTAGCCAATTCACCTCACCATTGAACATTTCAAGTATTGAAAGACCCCAGGACCAGATATCAGTCTTGTGTGAGAGTGGTTGTCCACTTGCTTGTTCTGGCGAACAGTAGGCTGGCGTCATTCCTACTACACTCACCATATTCTCACTAGCTTGTGGTCTGTCACGTCTTTCTACGATACCGCGTGCCTTTGCGAGACCAAAGTCAGTGACCTTGGCTTGGCCATCACGTGTCAGCATCAGGTTGGCTGGTTTTATATCCTGATGTACCAGTCCCTGTTCATGTGCATAATGTAGACCCCAGGCGAACTGTATCGCGATATCCAAGATTCTTTCTAATGCTGCCTCTTTTCCTCCTTCGTAAAGCCTGCCATTACGTATCCAATCGGAAAGGCTACCACCCTCTACATACTCAGCAAAAACGCGTGGTATTCCTCCTAATGTGCGCACATAGTAGCAGCTAACAATATGTGGATGTAGACATAGATTTACCCAAGTCTCTGCCTCATTAATAAAGTTCTGTTTGCCGCCTAGCTGGGCAAAGATCTCTGATCTAGGGCTCTTAACAACCAGATCCAACTGCCAGCCCTGATGGCGTACCTTGTAGACTTTGCCCATACCTCCAGCACCCAGCAGTTCTGTAACCTGATAGAGATCTAAGATCAGATCGCCTATTGCCCAGTCATAAGAGATTTGTTGCTCGGCTTGGGCAAGCAGCGTGGGATCTAAGCGTGAACCAGCATATAGGGAGCGTGGTAAGGTAGCAGATAAGCCTGATTGTGCCACAACTGTGTGGGATAATGAGGAAGCAGGATCACTGGCTGCCAGTACGGTATCATCAGTCGAGGATGCCGATAGATCTATCTTGTTTTTGCTGGCCATCTGCTGCCTCCTAACAGTTGTTTGGTGTATTGCTTACTAGCGACTTTCAGTTTGTTTCAGTTCCTCTATAAGTATTTCCGTCCGGTCCTTTCCAGCCAAAAACGGTTCTTTCAAAACTCAAATCACATTTAACTTTTGTTACTACGCCTTTCTTGGCCCAGGGGATAAACATATTCAACCTGCAGTATTCGCTAAGATCGAGTTTTACTTCACTGCCTCGCACATAATCAAAATCATTAAAGTAATTATCTAGGTAGTCGAAGTTAACATCATAACTTACCTGATATGCTTTATTGTTGGGATCTTTCTTAGCCTGCTTGTTTTCTAGATTCTTCACCTTGACTTTATCTTTGACGACTTTTTTTGACATCAAGACATTATCAATAACCTGTTTGACATCTTCGTCTGAAGGATATGCGGTTGCTGGCATTCGCATCATCGAACAGGCTGGCAGTAGCAGCAGTATAGACAGTAGTAACAGTGACAGACAGTATCTCATTTATCTCCTCCATTTCTTGCCTAGAATGGGTTCGTTATTGTGGTTGTGTACAGATTCACAGATCGTATTACTCAATAATAATTCCCAGTTCATCATTATGTTTGTAGAGCACTCGGCCAACTAGATAGGCAATTACTGTGTTAAGGTAAAAGATCACTATCGTTAAGATAAGGAAAGCAGTGACATCTAGCATAATCGAGAAGATCTTGCCTAAGTTAAATTTGTACTGTACCAATTGAGGTAGGACTATGTGGAAGATAAGCTCGTTGATCACACCTATGGCAGCTATGCTACAAATGGTAGCAAAATAGATTACCCAGATTTTCCAGTAGTTGGCGCCCAATCGTTTGATTGTGTCGATCCAGGTCAATGGATTAATTACTGCCAATAGACTTTTGGTATAACCATTGATCAATGCTACTGGATAGTAGAAGCAGATCTGCCAAATCAGCAATGGTGCTAACAGACAGGCCAGTATCACAGTAACTATTGAAACGCCGAATTTCGCCATATAGAGCATCAGAACAACAGACCATAACATCACAAAAGAATAACCCAATACGCTCACCAGTGTATGGCCAATGTTGGCCCATAGCGAGCTAACGCTGAATACATAACGGGTTTCTTTGTTGCCAGTAGCGACAGGTTTGATAACCGCAAAAGCATAACCAAAAATAGGTACTAGAATAACCATCATAACCAAAAAATAGGTGATAATGGTAAGTGCGCTAAAGCCACTACCATAGAGGATCAGCGCATCCTGACGGCCCTCAGCTACTATGTAAGAGAGAAAGATCTCCACTGTTTTGCTAGAAATTGTGATCAATATTGCGCTCATAACGACACCAAAGATCAGTCCTCCTAGATAAACTAGTACACCGCTGCCTAGTGCCCGCCAAGCATAAGAGAAGGCCTGTTTTATATCAGAAAAGTTGAACCCTGTGAGCTGATCGGAAAGCTTTATGGCATCTTGATAAGTTTCACAGTGTCCTCCGCATAGTTGACAAACATTGGGGGGAAGATGAGTAGCTGACTGTATACAACTGTTGCAGAAAGCGGTGCCACAGTTCATACAGATATAAGCAGCCAGGTACTCAGGATGTTTTTTGCAGTTACTAGCTTTGACAACTTGAGCAAAGGAGGGTGGATGGTAAGGTTGTGGCTCAAAGCCAGTAGCAGGTTGGTTCTGCTCTTGTGTTGAGGAATGGTTTGGCATAATAGCGGTTGGCGGAGTATTGGCTGCATTGGTAATTGGGGCAGTTGCATCATTGTTGCTGTTATTGGCTGCAATGTTATTAAGAACGGTTCGCAGCGCAGGTACACGTTGGACCTCGATCCAGTTCAAATTTCCTTTCTTTACTAAGTTGTTTGGATGTACACGCCCTTCGTTAATCCAATGTTTCAAGGTTTCTAGATCAGCTTCATAGACTTCTTCGCCAACCACTACTTGCCATATCTCATTCGTCATGGTTATCTCCTCAATGCCTGGTTTTTTGATCTCTAAACCATATACTTAAAGCGACCTAACAAGTGCGTTATAAAACTCTTTTGCAGTCTGGTAACGATCTTTAACATTTTCTGCTACTGCCTGATCGATCACTTCTGCAATCCGTTTAGGCAGATTGGGGTCACGTTGCCTGATCGGCTTGACGCCACCTTGCAACACTACCTCAATACGATCGCGCCAGGGTTCGAAGTCTAATGGCAACTGGCCTGTGAGCAGGTAGTAGAATGTTGCGCCTATACTCCAGATATCGCTAACAGGTCTTAAATATTTGAAATTGATCAACTGTTCTCTAGGCATAAAAGCAGGTGTTCCGCCCTCTGCACCGGTTGCAGTAAAACCAGAAAGGCCAGCCTGCTGAAAGCTTTTCGCTAAGCCGAAATCAGAGATCTTTGCGACACCGCCTTTGTCAGCAGTTAAGAGAATATTGGCGGGCTTAAGATCACGATGAATAAAACCCTGTTCATGGGCGAATGCCAGACCTTCTAACACCTGTAGCATAATGGGAGTTGCTTGTGATAAAGGTAGTTTGCCGCCTAGGCTCTTAATAAGACTGTCTAGGCTACCACCTGGACAGTATTCCATTACAAAATAGAATGCGCTGCCTGCCGAACCATGATCAAATAATTGCACTATGTTAGGGTGTCGCAATTTGGCCGTCACTTCAATCTCACGTTGAAACATCTGCCGCGAGATATTATCTACTGCCACCCTGGCAAGCATTATCTTGATAGCAGCATAGATTTCATGTTGGCCACGCGCCAGATAGACTGCACCCATACCACCTTCGCCAAGCTTCTTGATTAGTTGATAACCAGCAATATAGCTAGGATCAGCGACAACCTGCTGCTGTGCCTGATTTAAAATCTTTATCATCAATGCCGCTGGATTTGACTCACGCTGCGCTTGGCAGGAGTGACAAAGATAATCGCCTCGTCGATTGCCTATCTCTGTCGCGACATCTCTGCCACAATCACTGCAATGTAGTGATTGGACAGGCTGATGATTGGTAACACTATCTTGGTAACAATCAGGGCAGATAAGTACTCCATTGATCGAATGGCAAGCTTTTTTGAAGTTGACCGGTATTTCACATCCACACTCTCCACAAGCTAATGGTATTTCTATACAGACACGGAAGAGTGTCTCGCCAACCCGTATCGTATCTCCATCCTTGAGATCAATGCTGGGAAGCATATGTTGGGATGTTTTGGCCTTGGGCGCATTGGCAATACGTCCACCATACTTGATGTTGTTAACATAAGTACCATTAAGACTGCCTAGATCGCGTATACGTAGATCTGGAGGGTTGGCCTCAAGAATGAAATGGTGACGGGAAGCAGTTTTGTCATTTTGTGAGAGTTGTGCATGACAATCGGGTGAGCGCCCAAAGATAAAGGTATCGTGCTCCTCAAAGCAGTATTTGTTACCCTGTAGTGGGCCACCCATTACCTGTAATATCACTTTGCCTGGCATGGTCATATCCTCATAATGGAATAGCCCAATCATTATATTTTCGCCTCCGTCGCCAACAAAGAATAAAAACTAATTCCTCTTCCTGACCCTGCCCCATATGCTGGCTGGTAAATATCATAACAAAGCTTATACCATACTAGAAAACCCCTCTATGATCTTGTGTAAACCATTTATTTGCTTATACATTGTAAGATCATAAGGGGTAGCTAAAAAGACGCCCAATTTGCTTGTTACAGTTCAAACTTCATACTGGAGTATGAAATTTGAACTGTTTTTAGAGTTGACAAGCTTTCTTCCTTTCAAAGAATTTAGCTCGCGAGATGCCAAGCAATTTGATTGCGCGTTCGTTATTTCCTCCGCTCAATGTCAGTGCTCGACGTATATGCTCGCATTCAACCTGTGCGATTAGATCATTGAGCGGTAGGAAGGGAGTATGGGTGGATGGCTGCGCGGCATGTAGGTAAGCGGGTAGGTCTGCTGCTTTTACTTGTTGGGATTCGCAGACAGCATCTATCTCCTCAACCAGACGTATCAATTGGCGTATATTTCCTGGCCAATTATAGTCTTGCATAAGTTTGATAGCGGCATCGGTAAAGATCTTATCTGAATCGAGTTTTGCCAGGATATGCTGGATCAAGTAAGGAATATCTACTATCCTTTCCCGTAATGGTGGTAGCTGTATAGTGACACCTTTTAGCCGGTAATAGAGATCTTCACGAAACAGACCTCTTTTTACTACTTCCTCTAAATCCTTATTAGCGGCACAGACAAGACGTACATCAGTGTGTAGCTGTTTTGTCCCGCCTACCCGTTCAAAATCTCCTGTTTCTAGCACACGTAGCAGTTTTGCCTGAATGTTTAGCGGTATCTCAGTGACTTCATCGAGAAAGAGTGTTCCGCCATTGGCCAGCTCTAGTTTGCCAACCTTCATAGCAGTAGCACCAGAGAAGGCGCCTTTTTCATGGCCGAATAGTTCCGATTCTACCAGTGTTTCTGAGAGGACAGCGATGTTAAGAGCCATAAAAAATTTCTTTGCTCGTCGTTGATTCAATTTATGAGCGGCTTTGGCAAACAGTTCCTTACCAGTGCCAGTCTCACCCATTAATAGAATAGGCAGGTTCTTATTGGCTACTTGTCGTAGTCTACGATAGACACTCAAGAGTTTTTCTGAATGCCCGACAATCTGGTGATCTCGTAGTAACTCTTCTTGTAACACCACCCATCGCTCATCACTCAATTGTCGTTCTGCCGTTGCTTGTGCTATTTCACTAGCATTACGCACACTAAAATAGATATAGTGACCAAGCGCAGTGAGAAAGAGCAGATCACTTTCTGGAAAGCTATTACTTCGCCGTCGATTATCTACATAGATTAGACCTATGCAGGAGCCTCTTGGACCTAGTGGGACACACATTACAGAACGTATGTTATGCATACCTACACTTAAGAAGTTGGCAAATGCATCATCTTTTGTTGCGTCTGAGCTGAGGATCGATACACCATTCTCAAGCACACGTACAATCATTGTAGTGCTAACTGGCCATTGCGTTGGATCATTAGGTAAAGTGATATTATGTGTTGCGGTAGCTTGTAGTTGACCGGACTTGTCAAATATTGCGATAAAGCATCTCTCTAGATCGATCAGGCGGATTAACGCTGCCATCACTACCTCAAGCACTCTGTTTAATTCTCTCTCCTGACAGATGGTACGGCCTAGGCTGTAGATAAGTTGAAGGCGGTTGTAAGACTCTATTAACTTCTCTACATTGATATCTGCAGTAGCTAATGGGAAAAGCTCAGTATTAGGGTCAAGCAGTATTTCATGTTTATCTACTTTGTCTGGGTAGCGATGATCGTTACCGTAAGTTTGCGCCATCCATCTCCTCCGCATCACTCTATTGTTAAAACGTACGCCATATAGAGTGTTAAGGTTTGAACTCTTTAGTATCAACGATCGAAGTGTATTTAGGAAATTGAAGCTCAGATATCTTTTGCGCCATATCATGTCTAGGGCTAAAGGCCAGCTCTACTGCGGCAATACGACTTATTCTAACACGCATCTGCGTTACCATACCGAGAAACTCCCCATCTGCATAGCCATTCAATGGTCTCTTTTCGTAATTGAGGGCGGTAAATTCAATATGTGTATCGAGCGAGAGGAGTACCGATTTCCAATTCGGTGGTTCCATCACATTTGAACCAACCAATATTACTGCTGGTGTCTCGACCAATAGAGGAGTAGCGCCCATAGAGCGTGCATAGGCAGTTGAGCCGGCTGCTGTTGCTACTAATACACCATCCGAGATCAGTTTTGGTATACGTACATCACCATTAATCTTCACTTCAATCCAGGCCGTTTGGCTGCGTGCACGCTCGACCCAAGCATCTGTGAAAGCATAGGCGCAATGCCAATCACTATTGCTTTCATTACATGTCTCAAGATAAAGCAATGGTGAATGGCGTAGTATCAGGTCTGCGTTAGGTAGCTCTCCTTCTGTGAGTTCATCTATACCATTGAGGAGAAAACCGCGATGACCAGTATTGATGCCTAAGAAAGGTAGACGTAACCGCCAATATTTCCGTATAGAATGCAACATTGTACCATCGCCACCAATTACCAGTATGCAGTTGGGATTGTCGGAAGCAAGATGTTGGAAGGATTTGGCCAACTCTTTTGACTCTGGATTCCTTTCATCTAGATCGATCAGCAGACGGGGCTCTTTGAGATTGAACTTGGCTGCACGTGTTAATAAGGTAACACGATATAGACCATAACGTTTTATATAATTTGCTACTTCGGGTAGTACTAGCCCTTCAATAGATTCACGTTTGAAGATCTTTTCTCGTATTATCGAACTAGCGCCAGCCTGATCCACTTTGAATATTTTATGCTTGAGTGGCAGATCGGCAGGATCATAGTCGTAATCGTGCTGTACGATTATGGCAAAATTCAGATTCTGCCAGATATCCTCACCACGTTCCCAACTGCGCTGAATAGTAGATTGGCCTAATTTACCGCCTTTTATTAGATCAACGGTAATAACATGCCAGATCTCACCTTCGGGATGGAAACGCTCATCAAGTTTATAGGTATAGGTAAAGGTAGAAAGTTCTAGATCAAAAAGCTCTACACGCACTTTAGCCAAACCACGAAATGTTAGGTCTACCATTGTGGCACGATGAATCGGTTCAACATCATTGGTTGTAGACTTATCTGGTCGCGGTCCACAAGGTACTACAACAATCTCATCAAAGTGATCTATCAGTGCCTCCGCAATGATACGATGATGTATTGCTGGAGGGTTGAAGCTACCGCCAAAAATAGCAAGCCTTTTAACCATGATCTTCTCCTAACAAGGATAGCAAGACTATTATAATGAAATATCCCTATTGGCAAAATTGAGTCGCATAGGTTTCCTATTAGAGCGATAATTCTACTATCCTGGGTATATCTGTAGCAGGCTAAAATTT
>JBFLVQ010000143.1:0-15854 GCA_040758525.1 Acidobacteriota bacterium | reverse complement strand
GTCAGCGTTGTCATTAGATTTTCAAAACCTCAATACGATGGAAAATTACCCCAATAAAATGGATATTTTAGTCCTTTAGTAAAGACTGTCAATAGCGAGCGGGACCTTAGCGCTACAACAACCCTTGCGCTACTCTCTGGTTAGCGGTTCTGGCAAGAACCCCAGCAAGTGATGTAAAATTAGCAACAACATCTTTACGTGGGATTTACAACAATTAGGGAAGCAGCTTGACTAAATCGAAACGTGAACTTGCATATCTTTATGATCTCTACATCGCGCCCACTTGGCGAGATTGTTATGATCGCCTCTTTAACGAAAAACTGGGACTACCTACCAATGGTCGTATACTAGATGTTAATTGTGGTACAGGCGGACATGCTATTGAGATGGCATTTGCACTGGCAAACAAAGGCAGTGTCATAGGAGTTGATACAAGTCTTGATATGATTGAGCTTGCTCATGCTAAGGCAATTGCTGCTAAGGTCGGCAATCTCAATTTTTATGTTGGCCAGGCGGCTTCGCTTGCCTTTTCCGACAATAGCTTTGATCTAGTAATTGGAGATGCTACCTTCTCACTACTTGATGATATCAAGGCACAGCTTGCGGAATTGGTACGAGTGGCTCTGCCAGGCGCCCGTGTAGTGCTAAATGTCACGACACGTGGAAGCTTTGATGAGTTCTTTTCGATCTTTTGGGAAGCACTCTATGAGTGCCAGTTGGCTGAAGAACTCCTCAGTCAATTAGAAACCCTGATCAATGCGCGACCAAAAGTCTCTGATGTAGAAGCAGTACTACATGAAGTTGGGCTTGCTGCTACCCAGAGCTTTCAGCACAAAGAGTGTTTCTCTTATGACTCGGCTGAACAGTTCTTCTCTGCACCGCTAATCGAAGACTACCTCTTAGGGGATTGGTTAAGCATTCTTCCTCCCTATGCCCTTATTCCTGTGCGCGACGCCCTTACACGTATCATTGAGCGTGAACGTGGTAATTATAGTTTTGATATTTCTGCTAAAGTAGCAATGTTTGCTGGCGAAAAACGTGGTAAGCGAGCAGTACGCACAAACGGTAAGTAAGCGGCGTGGTAGTTACGCCGCTCGGTTATTACTTATAGCTTGGAGTCGGTCCATAGTTAGATCGTTTATCTAAATAGACCCGTTTTAATGTTACCTTCTCGAATGGCCTTTCCTGAAACTCTGTACTAAGAGGCGAGTTGGAAATAATATCAACAACATTGATACCTTCAACGACACGACCAAAGATTGTGTATTGGCCATCCCATTCCGGTTTTGGTCGTAGACAGATAAAGAATTGACTGGTTGCGCTGTTAACATCATTGCCACGTCGCGCGGCTGAGACGATTCCACGCAAATGTTTGTTGTCATTGAATTCTGCTGGTACGGTGGGCTGATTAGGCTTACCCATACCCCAAGTCGATGGCGGGTCTGATTTTGAGTTTGGATCACCACCTTGGATAATTGCATTGGGAATTACACGATGAAAGGCGGTACCATCATAGAATCCTTCCTTAGCTAGCTTCTTAAAATTCTCTACATGTTTAGGGGCATCGCCTGGTAAGAATTCGATCACAATACGACCATGATCGGTCTCAATCACTGCTGCTTCATCATCAATCTTGTTTGAAGTACTTGTCGCGGCACCATTACAAGCTGAAATAAGAGTCACCAACAAGAGTGCGCCAATAAGAGCAGAAAGTCTTTGCATCTTCCCTCCATCACTTGCATTTCTCATCGAGCATCTGCTTAAGGAGTTCATTGACCATCTGTGGGTTAGCTTTCCCACGGGTTGCTTTCATAACCTGTCCTACAAAGAAGCCGAAAAGGGTCTGCTTGCCCTGGCAATACTGTTCTACCTGTTTGGGATTATCAGCAATCGCTTGTGCTACAGCCGTCTGAATCTGGCTGCTGTCAGAAATCTGTTCAAGGCCAAGCTCCTTAATCAGTTGCTGAGGCGGCTTGCCGGTTCGGAACATCTGTTCAAAGACATCTTTAGCAATCTTGCCACTAATTGTATTGTTGTTAATAAGCTTAATCAGTGCGCCTAGATCTGTGGGCTTAACTTGGCACTGAGTGATCTCAATATTATCATTCTTTAATTCACGCAGTAGTTCGCTGAGTATCCAGTTAGCAGCAGCTTTAGGGCTTTCTGATGCACGTCCAACCGCTTCATAATAGTCGGCCATTTCACGCGACTGAGTGAGCAACATAGATTCATCCATTGACAGACCATAATCCTGTTGAAAGCGTGCACGACGAGTTTCCGGCAACTCAGGTAGTTCCTCTGCTACCTTCTCAATCCATTCTGAGGCAACAACCAAAGGGGGCAGATCTGGTTCAGGAAAGTAACGGTAATCGTGGGCTTCTTCCTTGCTACGCATCACAAAAGTGCGACCTTCACGATCATTCCAAAGGCGAGTCTCCTGCCGCACACGGCCACCTTCACGTAATAGATCGATCTGGCGAGCAATCTCATAATCGAGCGCTCGCTGCAGGAAACGGAAGGAGTTAAGATTCTTAATCTCAGTCTTGGTACCAAACTTCTCTTGGCCGCGTGGACGTACGGAGATATTAGCATCACAACGTAAACTGCCTTCTTCCATGTTGCCATCGCATACATCTATATAAAGAAGCGTTTTGCGCAAGTATTGCACATAATCATAAGCCTCCCAGCTACTACGCAAGTCTGGTTCGCTTACGATCTCAACAAGCGGTACACCACTACGATTAAGATTGACATAAGATTTTGTTGTCGATTGTGGCATTCCTTCGTGTAACGATTTACCAGCATCCTCTTCAATGTGTAGTCGAGTAATACGAAAGCGTTTCTTGCGCCATTCTATCGGTCGCCCTTGTTGGTCGCGTTCGGCGGTGGGAATCTCAACCCAACCATGCTCGGAAAAGGGCCGATCATATTGGGATATCTGATAGCCTTTAGGCAGATCTGGATAGAAATAGTTCTTGCGTGCAAAGATCGATTCGTTATTAACCTTCAGATTGAGCGCTAATGCGGCCTTGGCTGCCATCTCAATCACGCTACGATTAAGCACTGGCAGCACGCCAGGCATTCCCAAACAGACCGGGCAGGTCTGTGCATTGGGCTCACCACCAAAGAGTGTTGAACAACCACAGAAAATCTTACTGCGTGTCTTGAGCTGGGCGTGGATCTCAAGGCCAATAACTGCTTCGTATTCCACAGTGTCGGACCTCTCCTGAAAAGTGAAAATAGAAGCGTTATTGTAGCGAAGCAAGGCGAGAAATAAAATACGATCTCACCACAAAGAGATCTATACAACAAGACCAGAGAGATTTTATTCTCTCTGATCTACTCATATATTTTTTCTGCTAATCACTTTGCGTAATAGCCACGACGAGTACGCACCGCGACATCAGACTTATCGACTTTCACCTTAAGTTTACGCCAACTACCATCGCGGGTCGCATTTGTGGGATAATAGGCAAGACTATAGAGTGTACGCAGATCGGCGGCTACCTTCTCATAGATACCTTCTAGATGTTCAACCCTTGCCGCCCGTATAAAGACACCACCAGAAGCCTCTGCCATAGCAGCAAGTTGCTTACGAGCAAGTGCATAGCTCTCTGGTGATTCGATCTCCTGCTCAACATTCTCATACTCGGTGTCAAGATAGATGGGGAAGAGCAATGTGCCACTCTCTTGTAGTTTACGCAATACCTGATCAAAAGTGACCCGTGAAGGGATTGGATAAGTTACACTGATCGAGTTGTCAACACCATCGCTGAGCAACACAATCGCATTACGTTCACCTTCCACAGGTTGTAATATTTGATCAAGAGTAAACCAGAGCGATTCATAAAAGGCAGTACCACCCTTGGGCATATGCATAAGGCGCAGACGTTGGCGTAGCAATTGGCGATCGTTGGTAAGTTCGCAAACAACCTGTACATTACGTGTAAAGGTGACAACGGCGACACGATCTTCGGGTCGTGTCACCTCAATAAATCGGATTGCCGCCCGTCGCAGGATATCTATCTTATCAATGATGCTTCCGCTTAAGTCTATTAACAGTACCAGATTGAATGGTGAATTAACGGTTTCAAAGTGTGAGATCTGTTGCTGTACACCGTCTTCAAAGAGCTGAAAGTTGTCTGTTTTCAAATTGGTGATAGCACGACCACCACGGTCCATTACACTAACATTAAGATTAACTAGCTTGGTGTCGATCTTAATAGTGCCTTCTTCACTATCACCACTAGTCTTCTCGACACTGCCATTGGCACGCTCAGCCTGATTACTATCATTACGACGTTGTAGTGTAGGTGGGTTATTACTCAACGAGCCGCCACGGTTGCCGCTCAGCGAGCCTCGACGAGTGACTGTAGGGGCATCGTTAAGGTCACGATCGGTCGAGTCGTTGGCGGCACTCTGTTGATCTCTATCACGATCTGGTCGCGCACTCTGATCATCATTGTTATTACTGGGTTGGTTGGTATTAGACTGACCACGCTTGCGTGGTTGTAATGGCGGTGGCTGATCTGGGGCATTATCATCAAAGAGCCGATCATCATCATTATTACGCTGATCGCGGGATGTGCCACCAGCACCCGGAGGTGGGATAATTCGCACGCCTACGCCACCATTATTATTAGTATTGTCTTGAGAGCGGCGCCGACCTGCTCCTAGACCGCCTGCGTCTATACTATTATTGCTATCGTCAGTATCACGACTGCCGCCAAAGATATCTGTATTGCCACTATTGGAATTACGTTGGCTGGCTGGATTACTCTTACTTGAGTTATTACCACCACTCAGGCTACCATAACTGCCGCCATAGGAGTAGGGCTTACTATTGTTGCGGTTAACTCGTGAATCGGGACGTGAGTTGTTATCATTGTTGCCAAAGAGCCGATCATCGTTTGTATTACCGTAAC
The DNA here is from genome assembly GCA_040758525.1 of Acidobacteriota bacterium. Classification (GTDB taxonomy): domain Bacteria; phylum Acidobacteriota; class Blastocatellia; order Chloracidobacteriales; family JADJPF01; genus JBFLVQ01. Next base: position 10,929 of record JBFLVQ010000143.1, on the reverse strand, counting down.
CACGGTAGTTATCTGATGCAGTTGAACTAGAACTAGGCGATGGCCCAGAAGGGATAGTAGGAACATTCTGATCCAGTTCACGCTCCAGTGCAGCAATCTGTATGTTGCCGCCCGTAGTGCGTAGGATCACTGGATTGCCACCAGAGCCTAATTTACCCTGTAGATTCTTGGTAGTTGGTGAGCCATAAGGTTCAATAGGTAGCTCTGCGCGCAATGTACCGCTCTTTGTGCTAAGCACCAGATCGGCGTCTTGTGATGGTGGTGCTGACAGTTTAATATTGCCTGTTTGGGTCTCTACCATTGCGCTTGAGATTGCGCCACGAATCTGTACTGCGCCACTAGTAGTGACAATACGTAGATTGGTATTTCGTGGCACATATACGGTCATATCGATACGTGCCTTGGTATCGCTAGGTTGGGATTTTATTGTGAGTTGATTTTTTGTATTGAAAAAAGCGAGATCTGAGAGGGCAATTGCATGACCGGCTGGCTCGACCTTCTTAGCCGTTACATGTACCAGTTCCTCGGCCCAAACCTCTATTACAATCTCGCCTAGACCACTCTCAATCTTGACCGTGCCGCCCGTCTTAAATTCAAAACTCTGATCGAGTATCTCATAATTATTCGCTTTTACCGTTAAGAGCGGGACAGCGACAAGAGCTGCCAACAGCAGTAGGCCAAGAGATTGAGACCGGCGTGAAATTACCAAAAGGTCACTGAAAACGCTGATCATAAATGACTCCGTGTTAAACTTCTTTGGCAGCCCCCTGCCTGGTGAGAAAATGTTCGATACTGTCAGACAGGCATAGTGGTTACAGATAAGGTTCTGCCAGTACGGGTACATGTGGATTACGCTTCGACACTCAGCTACTTCAGAGTGATGATTCTTGTTCGCAATCCGTTGCGTTTACAGATGCCACTGACAAATCCATTCTATCTTAAGAGTCTAGCACTGTCTATATTTTGCCTCGCAATACGGCTAATTGGCCGTTTTCCTAGTAGGAGGAACGAGTTTACTCAAAGGGCTTGCACAAGCAGATTATTTAGAAGTGATTTAGGTTGCCATCGCTGCTTGACCACAACCGCCCCGATCTGATACTTAAATTTTCTGCCCTTAATATATCAATAATTTAATGGGGTGACGTGATGGCCAAGGTCTATCTAGGTTTCGCGATCCATGGGCACCAACCCATCGGCAATTTTGACAATATTATTAAGGATGCCTACCAGAGATCTTATCTACCCTTTCTAGATACCCTTGCGCGTCATGATGGGATTAAAATCGCGCTACATTTTACTGGTTCATTGCTCACCTGGATTAAACAACACTATCCTGAATATCTTGCAAATCTTGCTCAACTGGTCCGACAAGGTCGTATTGAACTACTTTCTGGTGGCTTTTATGAACCGATCCTAGCGATGTTGCCCTTTGAGGACCGCTGTGAGCAGATTATTAAACTCAATCACTTCTTGGAGACTGAATTCGGTATACAACCTAGTGGAATGTGGATGGCCGAACGTGTCTGGGAAAGTGAACTCGCCGCCGCTATCGCTTCTGTTGGAATTCAATACACAATCCTTGATGATTCGCATTTCTATCTGGCTGGTCTACGTGATCAAGAGCTATACGGCTATTACATTACCGAAGAACAGGGCCAGACCCTTAAATTGGTGCCTGCTAATCTACGACTACGACATCTAATTCCTTTTGCCAATCCAGCAGAGACAGTGCAATATCTGCGTACATTACACGAGCGCAGCAATACCGATCTGCTAATAGCAATGGGCGATAGTATAGAGAAATTTGGTGTCTGGCCACAGACCCATCAACGCTGTTATCAGCATGGTTGGCTGGATCAGTTCTACAGTATGCTAGAACATGAGCAGAACTGGCTAGAGACAATACGACTAGGCGATTACTTAACCAAACATATCCCCATAGGGCGTGTCTATCTGCCTACTACTAGCTACACAGAGATGATGCAATGGACATTACCCGCACAGGTCGCACAAGAGTTTGCTGAGATCAAAGAGCAATTGGCGGGAGAGAATACTCTCACACAGTTCGCTCATTACTTACATTGTGGTTATTGGCGCAATTTCCTTGTCAAGTATCGAGAGAGCAATCTGATTCATAAGAAGATGCTAGAAGTTAGTCAACGTGCCCGTACCACTTATAACAATCATAAAATAGCAGGACGATCGGCAAAAGTCTCTCCTCAAGCTACTACTGCGCCACTGCCACCACTCTTCAATGAACCCCATGCAATCACCTTAGTAGAGTCTGTGCACCCGGTCATTGCTAAGATAAAAGATGCTTATGAATGTCTACTACGCGGCCAATGCAATGATGCCTATTGGCATGGAGTTTTTGGTGGGCTCTATGCGCCGCACTTGCGTAGCGCATTGCTAATGAATCTGATCAAAGCTGACCGATTGCTTGATGAGGTAGTGTTTGAAGAAGGTCAGCAATGGCTGGAAGTACGCGAGCATGATTTTGACGCGGATGGAATTAACGAGGTAGAAATAAATACACGCCACTTCTCAGCGATCTATGATGTCAGTGAAGGTGGGCTCTCAATGCTCGATTTCAAGCCACGCACCTTTAGTCTGATCAATTCATTACAACGCCGCTACCAAGCCTATCACGCTAAAATGCCTGAAATCATTGCAGAGGAAGCCGCCACTACTGGCTCTCGATCGGCTGCCACACTATTTGCACACGATAGTGACAACATCTCCTACACAAAAGCAGAGAGTCTAGACAATTGCCTTATCTATGATAACTACCCGCGTAACTGTTTTACCGTTTACGCACTCGCCGATACAACTATACCAGCAGATTTCCACCGCCAGACTCTGGTAGGCAAAGCTATGATTGTGCAGTCTCCAGTTATTGAGCATATACAGATTGATGGCGTATTGCAGTTGCGTTTACACAAGAGACTTGATCTTAGTACGATAGGATCTATTAGCAACACTACTATCTCTCAATCACTGCGTTTTCCTAGTGATCGCGCGCAAGTACAATGCACACTCTCATTGAATGAAGGCACATCTTTGACACGTGTAGCCATTGAGTTCAATATCAACTTATTGGCCAGTGATGCGCCTGACCGCTATCTACATTTTGCTAATGAACAGCATCGCTTGCACTGGTGTGGTATAGCAACACAGCAGCGCGAGTTGAGAGTGGTCGATGAATATCTACAGGTTGCCGTTTGCCTCAGTGCTGCCGAGGCAATCGATTGGTGGGTCTATCCAATATTTTCTCTATCACAATCGCAGGAGGGACTCGAGCAGTTCTATCAGGGCTCGTGTATCCTTGCCATACTACCTGTAACCGAAGCAAACAAGCCGCCGCGCTTTGAGCTGAGCTTAAGCGCAGAGGCTCTTTAACATTAGCTAATTCTTGAGGAGATAATTAATATGAGAATTTGCAGATCATATTTTATGCTTCTGTTGGCGTTACTGTTGCTCGGCGGCAGTATAACAGCCATACATGTGGTTGCGGCTGAGGGTGGTACAAACCAGCCCAATATAGCGCTACCCCAAGGTGTTAAACGTGTCACATCGGTTGAAGGAATTAACGAATATCAGTTGTCGAATGGTCTGCGGGTGCTACTCTTTCCTGATCCTTCCAAACCAACTATCACAGTTAATATCACCTATCTAGTAGGCTCACGTCATGAAGATTATGGTGAGAAGGGAATGGCACACCTGCTTGAACATCTGATGTTCAAAGGCTCAACCAAGCATACCAATATCACCCAGGAACTCACTCAACATGGCGCTCGTCCCAATGGCACAACCTGGTTTGATCGTACCAACTATTTTGAAACTTTCCAGGCGAGCGATGAGAATCTTGAATGGGCACTCGATCTAGAAGCCGATCGTATGGTCAATTCTTTTATTGCCAAGAAAGATCTAGACAGTGAAATGACTGTGGTGCGCAACGAGTTTGAATCAGGTGAGAACAGTCCTATCGGTGTAATGCTAGAGCGCACTGCTTCTGCTGCCTATGTATGGCATAACTATGGTCGTTCTACCATAGGAGCACGCTCCGATATCGAGAATGTACCAATTGAACGATTGCAAGGTTTCTATAGAAAATACTATCAACCTGATAATGCTGTTCTTACAGTAGCAGGGAAGTTTGATGAAGCAAAAACACTCAATCTGATCAATAAACTTTTTGGCTCGATCCCACGTTCGCCACGCTCGCTAATAAAGACCTATACAGCCGAGCCAATACAGGATGGTGAGCGTCAAGTAGTAGTGCGGCGCGTTGGTGATGTACAGGCAGTCTGTGCTGCTTATCATATCCCTGCTGGTTCACATACCGATTTTGCCGCTGTCGATATACTTACAGAAGTTCTTGGTGATACTCCTTCAGGTCGTCTACACAAGGCGCTGGTAGAGACCAAGAAAGCTTCTGCAATTGGTGGTTTCAACTACCAACTACGTGAGCCCGGTCTACTCACCTTTTTCGCTGAAGTACGTCAGGAGAACTCGCTCGATGATGCGCGTGAAACGATGCTTAAGGTAGTAGAGGAGATCGATACCAATCCACCTACTAAGGAGGAGGTTGAGCGAGCACGTACTGCGCTACTTAAGCAGATTGAACTTACTCTCAATTCCTCCCAGAGTGTCTGTTTAACATTGAGCGAATATATAGGTATGGGTGATTGGCGACTATACTTCTTACACCGTGACCGTATCAAGAAAGTCTCTCTTGAAGATGTACAGCGTGTTGCTGCTATCTACTTGAAGCCATCAAATCGCACAGTAGGGATGTTTATGCCAACCGCTAAGCCGGATCGCGCCGAGATTCCGGCAGTACCCGATGTAGCAGAGATGCTCAAGGACTATAAGGGTGAAGCAGTGGTAGCCGCCGGTGAAGTGTTTGATGCTTCGCCTGCCAATATCGAGAAACGTACAATAAAACAGAATCTAACCAATGGTCTTAAATTTTCGCTACTACCCAAGAAGACACGTGGTAATACAGTAGTAGCCACACTTGTCTTCCATTTTGGTGATCAGAGCAGCTTAATGAATCGTAGTATGTCAGCACAATTAGCTGGTCAGATGTTAATGCGTGGCACTACCAAACACACTCGTCAGCAGATCAAAGATGAATTCGATCGTCTCAAGGCAAGAGTATTTGTCTTTGGTGGCGCAACACAAGCAAGCATCTCGATCGAAACCGTGCGTGATAATCTGCCTGATGTAATTCGCCTGGCGGCAGAGGTTCTACGCGAGCCAGCTTTCCCAGCCGAGGAGTTTGAACTACTCAAGCAAGAACAACTGGCCGGCCTAGAATCGCAGCGTAGCGAACCGCAAGCAATCGGATTTAACGCCTTTTCACGCCACTTCAATCAATATCCTAAAGGTGATGTACGCTATGTTGCTACCTTTGAAGAAGAGATTGAAGAGATCAAAGCCACTACACTGGATCAAGTTAAGAGTTTTTACAAGGACTTCTATGGTGTTTCTACAGCAGAAGCAGTAGTGGTGGGCGATTTCGATGATAAGCAGATAACTAGCTTGATTGGTGAATTGTTTAATAGTTGGAAGAGCCCACGCCCTTATCAGCGGATTGCTGATAGCTACAAAGAGATTGCTGCAGTCAATAAATCTTTTGAGACGCCGGATAAAGCTAACGCAATGTTCTTAGCCGGTCAAGTGCTCAATATACGTGATGATGATCCGGATTATCCAGCGCTGGTCTTCGGTAATTACATGCTTGGTGGTGGCTTCCTCAATTCTCGCTTGGCTAGACGTATACGCCAGCAAGATGGACTCAGTTATGGTGTTGGTTCGCAACTAGCTGCCGACTCATTTGATAAGGTAGGCCGTTTTACTGCTTTCGCTATTTATGCACCACAAAACGCTGCCAAACTAGAGGTTGCTTTCAAAGAAGAGATTGAGAAGGTATTAAAGGATGGCTTTAGCGCCGAAGAGATCACAGCCGCTAAATCAGGCTTCTTACAATCACGTCAGGTTAGTCGTGCACAAGATCGTGAACTTGCCAATCGTCAACGCTCTTATCTCTTCTTGAATCGTACCCTGACTTGGGATGAGGAGTTCGAGAATAAAGTCCAGGCTCTCACTCCTGAACAGATCCTTGCCGCAATGCGCCGACATATTGATCCTGCTAAGATTACCATAATCAAAGCTGGCGATTTTGCCAAGACGACAAAATAATGGATTAGTATTGTCATAGAGACAGAGAGTACTCTATACTCTTTGTCTCTATAATTCGAGACTTTTAAGGGGGCGGGTCTATGCCAATAACTAAGAAGAAAGCTGCCCAGAAGAACGTGAAGAATCCTATCGAAGAGCCGGATCTTCCTCCTACTCTATGGTCTGGTATATGCTTAAAAGTCTCTGGATTATCTGGACTGTTTTTAGATATGCAATCCAGTAGGGCGATGTTTGGTATTCTTGATGTGGAAGAACACCAACCTTGTTTGTGTATACAAGCTTTTGATATAGAAACCCGCAGTTTAATTGATGAAAAAGATATAAGAGATATAGAAGGAATCTTTAGACTCGATATTAATCATAGTGATGGTCGGACTGATTATGAGATAACAAAGAGTACTGAGAGTAATTATGATCCTAAGTGTTCTGATAGACTATTAAGCTTTAAATACGTATTAGATTGGGAAAAACTTTATAATACAGAGTTGCCAAAAGATTTTTCTCATTTGAAAGCCCGTTTCTATTTCAACGAAGGAGAGCTCTATGGGTATAAACTGCACTGCCATAATGGTAAGCTCACACAGTGGAATTTGCGTTGTAAAGATCCAGAACCAAGCGGAGAGCTTTATAACAAATTTTTTGGCTATGTAGCAGACAGCGTTGGTGTCAAAATTATTATAAAGGAGACCGATAAGGCTCATCTGCTTCATGGAGAGGAAGAGCTATATAGTTTCTCTCCGCTGAAGTTCTATTTGGTTACTCTTAGCAACAATTGCCAGCAGACCGATAAACTCACGTCAGATATTGATTATCTATACGAACAATTAGTTTGTCTTAACAAAACTATGTTAAAAGTAGTTCCCATTCGAACAGACTCTAGTACAGTAGTACCAGAGCCACCCGCGCTTTGTTCAACAATTGTTTTTAGTAAGACAAGATCGTTTTAAGTTATTAAGAAAGCTGATGGAGGCTATTTTTTTGCAGAAACAGTTATTCGCTTCAAATCTCTATCAAGCATCTTTAAGATCTGATTTCGTTCGGTAGAATTAAGCAATGGTAATAAACTAACAAAATGCTGGCTGGTTGCCTGCGCATTTTTATCATCTCCGGTTAGATGATATGCTCTAAATAGCTTAAGCAGTATAGCAAGATTTTTTCCATTGGCGATGTTATTAGCCTGTTTGGCATACTCAAGAGCAATGGTTGTGTTGTTTAATTTTTTGGGTTCGTAGCTTAGCAACAACCAAGCATAATCGGCCAACTCTACTGCAGATGCTTCTTTTCGTTCAACACGTAATTTATATCTCATTAGAATCTCTTCTGTAAGTCTGTCGGCTTCTGATATGTACCCAGTTTTGATCAATAGATCCGTTAAAAATCTTAAACTACGCAATAATTCAACACGAAATAGAGAATTTGACAGTTGGTGTTCATTTAATGCTTTGCGAATATAGAAAGATCTTTTTGCCTGTTCTATTGCTTCAACAATATGACCATTGCGCAAAAACGCTCGCGCAATAATATCATGAGTATCGGCTAAGATACGTTGCAGTAGTGTGTTCTTAGCATCCGTTTGGATTAATAGTTCGTAGATAGAGAGTGATTTTTGGCATAAAGCAATGGCTCTATTAGTATCTCCAATAGCTAGTGTAGCTTCTCCTAGACTGCTATAGATCATTGCCAACTGTCTATGGTATTCAACATTCTTAGGATCGTCTTTTACCAACCTCTCAAATACTACTAAAGCATCCTGAAAATATTTTATTGCCTTACTAAACTCTCCAATCTTAAGCAATGTTAAACCATTCTTTAGCTTACAACCGGCGACTTCGCTTTGAGCAAATAGATTATTGGGATTCTTAGTTGATAAAGTTGTAACAATCTCTTGCATTATACTGTTATAACGCAGTGCCTGTTGATATAAAGGCAAAGCTAGTGAGGCATTGCCAGTAATATCCTTTTTCATATCGCCAATCTCTTCCAGTGTAACAGTCAACTTCATATAAGCAACTGCTACCCCACGATGAAATTGGATGTTTTGTGGATCTATTGATATTAAATTGGTGCGAATTTCTAAAGCTTGCCAATAAAGATTAAAAGCAGCCAGCAAGTCTCCACTTAAGCGTAGTGCATCACCTATTTTGATATAGCAATCTGCCAGTAGATTACTATTTTCTCTATTAGCCGGATCGTTATCTACTAACTTCTCACGCATCACACGGGTTTTACGATAGTTAGTTATCGCCGCATCAATATTACCAGTGAATGCAAAAATTTCTCCTGCTCTCTCTAGCGAAGTTGCTAGTTCATTTTGGAGTTGAATATCTTCTGGATAAGCAGCAGTTAGTTGCTCAAAGATCTGGAGAGATTTTTGATAGCTCTCCAACGCGCCAGTGGTATCACCAACATTGGGTCTATAGGGTCTACCCTGCACATCTCCTACTTTTCGATAAGCAAGCGCCATATCACGTTGTAATGATCTGTCTTGCTCAGACTGCTGAGTCAATCTATCTAAATACTTAACCGACTCTTTCACTAATGTCTCACGTGCAGAAGTCGAGCCAGGCAAGTTCTCAATCTGATCATTAAACTTGAATAGAAATGTATTGGCCAGTTCACGAATATCCTGCGAACGCGCTTCAGTTATTTGGCGTGCTATCTCTGCCCGATTGCGCTCTTGTGCTGCTTCGCTAGCCTGCCAGAATGTTGTCGTGGCGCCAACAATTGTCAATAACACTACTAACCCTGTTACTGTTAATGATAGCCGATTGCGCCGCACATACTTGCTAATACGATAGCTTAATGTGTCCTTACGAGCGATAATAGGAAAGCCTTCTAAATAGCGTCGTATATCTTGAGAAAACTGTTCTACTGAGGTATAACGCCGTTGTGGTTCTTTGCGTAGCGCCATCAAGATAATGTTATCAATATCTCCGCTCAATTCTCTTTTTAATTCTCTAGTAAAAGAAGCAATAGGTGAATCGGTCTGTGTAAGATGTATAGAACGATCTATCATCACACTCGGTCTGATCGGTTCCTCTTCACAAATTACACGTTCTATTTCTGATGCTGTAAGCGTAGAAAATTGGTAAGGCAAAGAGCCAGTAAGCAATTTGTAGAGCAATATTCCTAACGCGTAGATGTCAACTGCTGTTGTGATAGCTTTTCCCTGTATCTGTTCAGGGCTAGCATAAGCTGGTGTCATCAACTGCTGACCAGTCTGAGTAAGTTCCAACTCCTCATTTATATTGTCAGACTTAATAAGTTTGGCAATACCAAAATCGAGTAGTTTGGGTGTGCCATCCGCCGTCACCAATATATTGCTTGGTTTCAGATCGCGATGAATAATAAAGTTAGAGTGTGCGTACTGGACTGCTGCACACACTTTGCGAAACAATTCTAGTCGTTCTGTTAAAGAGAGTTTATGTGTATGACAATACTCGTCAATGGGTGTGCCATTGACGAGTTCCATAACAAAATAGGGCAGATTGTTATCGGTTGTACCACCATCAAATAATCGTGCAATGTTGGGATGTTCCAAGCTTGCCAATATCTGATACTCAGCATGGAAACGGCGCACAATGGCATCAGTGTTCATACCAGGCCGTAATACTTTGACTGCTACTGGTCTGGCACGAGGCAAATCTGCACGCATCGCTTGATAAACAACACCCATCCCACCCTGTCCAATTTCATGTAGTAGTTGATACTTGCCAAGCTGACGTGTGTTTACTGGTTCGGCATTCTCTGAATCTGTGTTGGCGGCAACCAGTGCTAAACCAATTTCAAATACTGGTTTGTCCAAAATTGCATTGGATAATTCATGAGCAGCAAGCATCTCTGCGATTTTATCTTTTAGTACATTGTCATCGGCACAGGCTTGTGAGAGAAAGTGGGCACGTTCGCTAGGTGCATAGTCTAATGCAGCAAGAAACAGCTCTGTTAATTTACGGTGGTACTGTTCGCTCATGGATAGCGTTATTTTCTTTGTAATTCGCAGAGCAACCAAGCACGCGCAGCGCTCCAGTCACGTTTGACGGTGCGCTCGTCAATATTTAATATCTCGCCGATCTCTTCATTTGTCATGCCGCCAAAGAAACGGTATTCAACAACCTGACCTTGACGAGAATCAAGTGTATATAGGGTATCAAGTGCATCATTAAGAGTAGTAATCTCCCAGGCATGACTTGTACCAAGATCATTAATATTCTCAATTGGGAGCATAAGTGCATCACCGCCGCGTTTAGATGCATTACGACTACGAGCATAGTCAACAAGAATCTGACGCATAAGTTTGGCAGCAATACCAAAGAAGTGGGCACGGCTTTGCCATTGTACAGCTTTTATATCGATAAGTTTCAAATAAGCCTCATGTACCAAAGCAGTGGTTTGCAGTAGGTGGGCAGAGTGTTCACGACGCAAATATTTGGCAGCTAAATGGCGCAATTCATCGTAAACAAGAGGAATGAGTTGTTCCTGTGCATTTTTATCGCCATTGCTCCAGGCGATCAAGAGCTGGGTAATTTCCGATACACTTGGTCTGGTCATAATTTTGTTGTTTTCCGTAAAAAGCTTTTCTTTTGTGTCCCTCTTTCGTTAGTTGACAGCAAATATGCGTGATGTCCAAAAACTTTGTTGATACAATATTGCTACCCAAGGTGTATCAATTCTGGGCATACCAAAACAAGCCTTCCAGAGTTATCAATATAAACCAATAATTAG
>JBFLVQ010000142.1:0-15859 GCA_040758525.1 Acidobacteriota bacterium | reverse complement strand
ATTCGCTGGCAACTACGAACTCAATGCGGTAGCAGCCACGCTGCAATTACTGCGAGTTTCGCTTATCCGTGGGTGCTTCTAATGTTCGCAAGAAGCCGCCGCGCTTTTAGCGCGTGCGGAGTGTCACTATTTAGCAACATAACCGCGTCGTGTCAGAGCAGAGAGCCCCTTTTTACCAACAATACGTACCTCGATCTCACGGTATTTTCCATCTGTGCCTGCTGATGGTTCATAGACTAACCAATATTGATTACGTAGAAACTCAGTGACAAGGCGAAAAGCAGCATTAAGCTCCTCTGGGCTATCAGGAAAGAAGACGTCACCACCAGTGTCTCGGCATAGTTTACGTAGATCACGGTCATCGGCATTGAGATAAGGCGAGCCTTCTACTCGAAATACTGAGCCACCTTTAGTACTAATACCATAAACAGAAGTCTCCGTGCGTTGAGCAATAGTAATTGCCTGATCTAGCGTATGAACACTGTTAGTGTCGGCACCATCGGTAATGGCGACAATCACACGTCGGCGTGAACTACTACGACTCATCTTCTCACGGCAAACCTTATGAATGGCGTCATAAAGGCTGGTTTGTCCACCTGCAACCTTAATCTCATCAACCGTCTTAAGTAGCTTGGGGATATCATTGGTAAAGTCTTCCCGCAACTGTATGGTATTATCGAAAGTAAAGAAAGAGACACGATCACGCGAGCCTTGCAATACCCCACCAAGGAACTGTTTGATTGCTACCTTCTCGAACTCTAAGCGGTTGCGCACACTGGTCGAGGTATCCATTAATAATGCGACATTGAGAGGTAGGTCCGATTGTGCTTGGAATTCAAGGATTGGTTGAGGCCGATTGTTCTCAAAGACACGAAAATTGTCACGCTTGAGATTTGGCACAAACTGCCCTTTCTCATTAAAAACAGTGACAGGTAAGCCAACATTGACAGTAGTCACTTTGATTACTGCATCACTCTCTTCCTCTTCGGAATTACTAGGAGAGTGTTGTTGAAATTGGCCAACTACAACTGAAGTGCTGCTCAATGAAAGGAGTAGAAGAATGATCGCCGCTATTTTCATAAAAACCACTTGTCCAAGCAGATTATTGGAGTTATCAGCCCCTTGGATGCCTAGTACCAGAGAACAAGTTGCAACCTCTTGACTGTACGTATTGATACCGAACAAAAAGGAAAAACGATGGCACAATCTTAGGGTCAAAAATCAATTACTGTCAATGACAATGACAGTAAGAAAATTATTTAACTCTGGCGGCAATGGTGCCGTAAATTCAAGCCAGGCGCCGCTAACTGGATGAGTAAAGGCGAGTCGGCTTGCATGTAGGAAATGTCGCCCTAATGCTGCAATTGCCCGCCTCGCATTTAGATCATGCACAGAGGTCGCACGACCTGTACCATAAATCTCATCACCTACAACAGGGTGATGTAGATAGGCTAGATGCACACGAATCTGATGTGTACGCCCAGTCTTGATCTGCACATTGAGTTCGGTAAATTCGTGATAGCGTCGGCGTACATAATAGTAAGTAAGCGCCGTACGTCCCTGTCCAGGTTTGGCTATACACATCTTGGTACGATGCACAGGATGACGACCAATAGGAAGATCTATTTTGCCTTGAACTGCTGCTACTTGACCATAGACAAGCGCACAATAGTCTTTTTCCACTTTACGTGTGGCAAACTGATCAGCAAGATGTTGATGTGCTAGTTCAGTCTTGGCAACTACCAATAGGCCTGAAGTATCACGATCCAGTCGGTGTACAATACCAGGCCGTAATGGTGAGGCAGCCGTAGAAAGCTCAGTAAAATGAGCAACCAGACCATTAGCTAATGTACCTTGCGCTACTCCTGCACCGGGATGGACGGTTAATCCGGCAGGTTTATTTACTACCACAATCTCTTCATCTTCATAAACAATATCAAGCTGCATAGGCTCAGCTACCAATCTGTTGATAGCTGGCGCAGGCAACTCAATCTCAATATGATCACCAGCCTGTACTCGGTAGCTTGCCTTTGCTACTCGATCATTTACTAAAACATCACCCTCAGAGATCTGCCGCTGTAGGCGAGTACGACTGTAGCTAGCAAGTTGTGCAGCAAGATATTGATCAAGCCGCTGGCCAGCATCTGCAATAACTACTTCAAGAGTGATAATGTCTGGCGAAGGGGATTGTGCAGTTATGACGGTTGCTCCGAAAGCTGTGCGCCAGTGGCTGTAGTAGTCTTTTTCGCATGTCGCCAGCGGTAAATTAGCGCTGCGACCGCAATTGGACCAATTATCAGTGAGACCAACTGGGAAGTGGAAACACCCAAGAGACTGCCACGAGGATCATCGCGTAAGAACTCCATGCTAAATCGTGCTAGCGAGTAGAGCGCAGCATAACAGAGAATTACCTGACCACGGAATTGACGACGTTTATGCACATACAGCAATATCCCTGTGATCAAAAGTGTAGTTAATGATTCGTAAAGTTGAGTAGGGTGCAGATGCATATCGATCGGCACACCGGTCAATTCGTGAGCGCGCGCAGTAAATTGTACTCCAATCCAAGAGGTAGTTGGTTTACCCCAACAGCAACCGGCGGCAAAGCAGCCGAGGCGGCCAAAGAATTGGCCAATGGCAATGCCAGGAGCACAGGCATCAGCAAATGACCACCAGGGAATACTATAGCGACGAGCAAGATAAATACTGATACCTACTGCACTCAAAAGTCCACCATAATAGACGCCGGCTGAGCGTAGAAACTCTAAAGAAAAGAGTCGTGCAGGATTATTCACAAACTCTGACCACTCTGTGAAGATCATCAGGACTTTAGAGCCTAGCAGTCCTGTAACAAGCATGTAGAGACCTATGTCATAGACCTTTGCGCTCTCATAGCCATCACGTGCTGCTAGTCGTGCCGCCAACCATAGACCAAATAGTAATGCGGTGGCGAGCATTAGACCGTATGTGCTCACGGTGAAATCTATAATAGGAATTTTGAATAGCTCTGGTAACACTTACTACTTAGAAGCTCCTTCTTCTTGACGCTCATCCTGTCTTACAGGAAGAGCCTCATTTTTAGGCTCTCTCAGTATATCAATACTGAGTAATACCGCGCCAACGCAGATCGCTGTATCAGCAATATTGAAGTTAGGCCAGTGGCGCTCACCTATATAGAATTCAATAAAATCTATCACTACTCCGTAGACAATACGGTCAATCAGATTGCCTATCACTCCCCCCAAAACAAACATCAGCGCGATTAGTAACAAGCGTTTATCTGGAGGCGACTTGATAGCGAAGTACACTACTAGCCCAATAGCAATGATGGAGATTGCCGCCAATAACCAGATCTTTAGAATATGCTGGGAATCAGAGAAGAGACCAAAGGCAATACCTGGATTCTCTGTATAGCTGAGCTTAAAGAAGCCATCAATAACAGAGATGTCTGAACCTAGTCGCAAGCGCATATAGGCCCACCGCTTGGCGACCTGATCACACACCACAATAAACAGTGCCAAGAGAGAATAGTGGAGCGTATGACGCAAATTACCCTCCTTTTAATACCAACTCTATAAGGATTGTAGATTGCTCCTGGCGGATTGAGAAGCAATTTTCTTCTTATCCGCCATTAGCAGTCCGATGATCTGCAATCGCTCAGCTCCAGCCTTCTGTAATGTTATCAGCGCAACGAGCACATATAGTAGGATAGCGCAAGTTGGCGCCAATATCATTTGTGTAATGCCAGCAACGCTCACACTTCTGACCTTCGCCTGGCACAACCTCTATTTGTAATTGGGTAACGGTCTCATCAGTTACTACTTCTGCCTGTGAAGTGATAAAGATGAAATGCAACTGCTCCTCATAACGACGTAGAAACTCTGCATCTTCACCACGCGCCTTAAGAATTACCTTGGCTTTAAGTGATGAGCCACCACCAAAACCAGCCTCCTCCAATGCCTTCTTGACCAGGCCACGTACCTCAAAGAGTCGCTCCCAACGCGCTAGTAGCGCGCCATCTGTGAGGGCAGCATCATAAGCAGGAAACTCTGCTAGATGCACCGAAACAGGGCGTGACTCTGTACCAGATGGGATCTGTTCCCAGATCTCATCGGCAGTAAAAACCAGGATAGGCGAGGAAAGCAGCGCCAGTGTGTTAATGATCTTATAGATGGCAGTCTGCGCAGAACGTCGTGCTTTTGACTTGGGTGGATAGGTATAGAGACGATCTTTTAATATATCGAAGTAGAGCGTAGAGAGTTCTAGCGAACAGAAGCCTAGTAGTTCACGGTAAGCTAGATGAAACTCGTACTTTTTATAGGCTTCTATTACTTTACTGACCAACTCATTGGTCACCATAACCGCCCAGACATCGATCTCAAACATCTCTGCAAATGGCACACTATCTTCAACCGGCGAGAAGTCGGATAGGTTGCCAAGCGCATATTTAGCAGTGTTGCGAAGTTTACGATAGCTTTCTGAGAGCCGCTTGAGAATCTCATCAGAGATAGGTATATCCTCAGTGTAATCGATACTTGCTGCCCATAAACGCAGTATGTCAGCGCCATGTTGCTTAAGAACTTTTTCTGGCTCTATGACATTGCCAATCGACTTTGACATCTTACGTGCGTCCTTATCGATCACATAACCATGTGTGATACAGGTCCGGTAGGGAGCTGTATTCTTTAACTCCAGGCCACATACTAGCGAACTGTTGAACCAACCACGATATTGATCTGAACCTTCAATGTATAGATCGACTGGTATGTTATAACCACGTCGTGTCATTACGGTCCAACTTACCCCAGAGTCAAGCCATACATCGAGTATATCCATCTCTTTTTTGAAATTTGTACCACCACACTGATCGCATTTGCTGCCTACAGGTAGTAACTCTTCAATTTGACGAGCATACCAAGCATCGGCACCTTCACGATCAAAGATCTCTGCGATATGCTCTATGATCTCGGCTGAGATTAGCTCTCCACCACAACCCTCACAGTAGAAGGCAGTGATTGGTACACCCCAACTACGTTGACGAGAGATACACCAATCGATGCGGTTGGCAAACATATTGTGCATACGCTCTTGACCCCAACCAGGCTTCCAATAGATATCATTGATCGCGGCGATAGCACGACCACGTAGATCGTTCTTATCCATTGAAATGAACCATTGTGGAGTAGCACGGAAGACGACCGGCTTATGACAGCGCCAGCAATGTGGATAATCGTGTTCATAATTCTCATGATGTAAGAGCACTCCACGTGTACGCATTAATTCAACAATCTCTGGATTAGCAGCAAAGATCTGCTTACCAGCAAAATGTTCAACATCTGATTTAAAAACACCACGATTATCAACTGGACAATAGATCTCTAAACCATACTGTTTGCCTATCACATAATCATCATGACCATGACCAGGCGCAGTATGCACACAACCTGTACCGACTTCGAGCGTGACATGATCACCAAGCATAAAGAGTGAATCACGCTCAATAAAAGGATGCCGTGCTTGTAATCGTTCCAACTTCTCACCCTTGAATTCAGCCAGTAATTGTGGCGCTTGCCAGCCCAATTTCTCGCTTACCGTCTTAAGCCGATCACTAGCAACAATATAGACCTCATCATTGACGGCTACAGCGCTATAGTTGAAATGCGCATTGAAGCAGATACCTAGATTGGCAGGCAATGTCCAGGGCGTAGTAGTCCAGATGATCACATTGACACTACGTCCTGCTAGACTGGCATCAAGCTGTTCTGGCGCACTATGTAGAGGAAATTTCACGTAGACAGAAGGACTGGTATGCTTGTTATACTCTACTTCAGCCTCTGCTAGCGCAGTCTGGCAATTGATGCACCAATGGACCGGTTTAAGACCGCGATAGACGCTTCCTTCGTTAATGAATCTGCCCAGCGCACGCAGAGTATCTGCCTCATACTGGTAATCCATAGTCTTATAAGGATTGTCCCATTCACCGAATACGCCTAGACGAGCAAAATCGCGATTCATCTCGGCAATATGACGTTCTGCAAAGGCACGACAATGTTGTCTTATCTCCAACACTGACATACCGATCTTCTTTCCCCCCAACTGTTTATCAACCAGGCTCTCAATAGGCAGACCATGGCAATCGTAACCAGGAATATAGGGGGTGTCATAGCCCATCATAGCGCGCGACTTAACAACAAAATCCTTAAGAATTTTGTTCATGGCCGTACCCATATGAATCTTACCATTGGCATAAGGAGGGCCATCATGAAGACTGTAGATTGGGCGGCCAGCGCGAGTTTGCCGCAACTTGTTGTAAAGATCTAAATCTTGCCATTTCTGCAGCCGTAGCGGCTCGGCTTGTACCAGATTCCCTTTCTGTGCGAATGGGGTATCAGGCAGATTTACGGTTGCTTTCAGATCACGGGGAGCTTCTGTCGTCATATTTCTCCTAATATCTCCATAAAAGAGAAAAGCACCTGCGACTATACGTTCAGGTGCTAATTGGCGGCCAAAAGGCCGCTATCAAATGAACATCTCTTCGTCTTGATAAGCTTGATCGATGGTTTTACGCTCTTGCGCAAAAAGCACCTGTAGGAAACCCTGCACAGCCGCAAGTACAGCCGCAATCTCATTGACAGGCTTGAGTACACCATTCTGTACAATGGCGGCTGTCTCGTCTATGCGATCCGTGGTGCGTGTAACAATCTGATCGACGCGCATCACCTGACGCGCAGCGCGTTGACGTGCATCTGCCACTAACTCGCGTACACTCTCTGCCTCATCACGTGTCATCTCTGTCAGCTCTTTAGTAGTGGCATTAATTGCTGCCATACAGCTCTCTGTCTCGATCTTAAGAGTGGTTGCAGCAGATTTAGCAGTTGTCGCAGTCTCTTTAGCCAATTGTGCTACTGCCTGCATCTCAATAATGACTGGTGTTGTAGCAGCAAGTAACTGACGTACCTGTTCCAACGTTGGTTGTGCAGCAGCAACCAATCGTTGTGTCTCTTCCATTAATGGCTCAGCACGATTTTGCAGACGCTGCAGCTTATCCTCCATACGAACCTGCAAGTCTAATGCTTGCTTACCAAACTTAGCAGTGGCCTGACGTACCTCATCCAATCCACGCAGCAGAACACGGAACAACAATACCAACATGCCGGCTAAGACAACATTGGCAACAATAAGGATGATCTCCAGCGCAGTCACCGTGCTTTCCTCACTCTGCTAATATATTAACTCTGTTCACTGGACTCAGCCATTGCAGCATGTGCAATATGGCCTTCACTCTTCTTTTCCTGATATGCTCGCTTGCCCGCCTCAATTGCTGCTGATACACGATCGCGTTGATCCGAGATCACATCTCGGCTTGCCTGTACTATTCCAGAAGTCTTCTCACGACTCACATCATAAAGCTCATGTGCCTTTTCGCGACCTGTTTGATACATGTTTGTGGCGCGCTCGCCAATTGCCTTAGCGCTATCGTTGGCATAGTCAATACCGCGCCGCGTCGCATCAGCAATATCACCACGCAGTTCGCGGCCTGCTTTGGGCGCAAATAGTAGTGCTATTACCGCACCAATACCTGCACCTACCAAAAAATAGGACAGTTTGGAACTGGTTTCATTATCTCCCATAAATCCCTCCATACGATCTGTTATTATTGCCCGGACTGCGATAACACCATATAGAACCAACGATAAGGCTCAAGACTATAACATTTCCGCCTACCTGCCAGCAAGCCAGCAGTGGCGAGTGATTCAGGCGCGATGCCAGCGTGTGCCATCTTTGGTATCTTCTAAAATTATGCCCTGAGCTGCCAATTGCTGACGTATCTCATCAGCGCGGGCAAAGTTCTTAGCCATACGCGCCTGTTTGCGTGCCTCAATAAGTTGCTGTATCTCGCTATCGAGTATCTCATGTTTGAGCTCGCCAAAGATTCCTAATACCTGTTGGAAATCGTCTATTAGCGCAAGCGCAGCAGTACGATTGTCGGCTAGTAGTATGCTACCATTCATTGCTGTGTTCAGACCAGTCTCGAAATTAGCGAGCGCCGCCAGCGCAGCAGAGGTGTTCAAGTTATCATCCATTGCCGACTCAAAATCCTGCCGTGCCGCAACAATATTCTCGGCAATCACTGGGTTAGCACCTGGTGGGCAATTAGCCTCAAATAAGCGTTGACGGAAATCTTGTAGCTTCTTGACACGTACTTCACTACCACGCAAACCATCGATAGTAAAATTAAGCTGCTTGCGGTAAGGTACAGAGACGAGTAGATAGCGAATTCCTAACAGTGAATGGCCTAGTGCCATTAGATCACGCAAGGTGTAATAGTTACCCTCGCTCTTAGACATCTTCTTTCCATCTATCATCAGATGTTCGGCATGTAGCCAATAACGTACAAAGGGTTTTCCTGTGGCACCCTCACTCTGTGCAATCTCATTTTCATGGTGAGGAAAGATTAGATCTGTTCCGCCTGCATGGATATCAAATGTCTCGCCCAAGTAGCGCATAGACATTGCCGAGCATTCCAGGTGCCAACCTGGCCGCCCATCTCCAAAGGGCGTTGACCAGCTCGGTTCGCCATCACGCGCGCCCTTCCAAAGCACAAAATCCCGTGCATCCTCTTTCTCATACTCGTCTACGTCCACACGTGCGCCCGCCATATTACCAGACAACTTTGCCCCTGAGAGCCTGCCATAGTCTGGGAAAGAGGCAATACGGTAATAAACTGAGCCTTCGCTCATATAGGTATGCCCATTGGCCTCTAAACGGCGTATCAATGAGACCATATCATCTATGTGATCGGTAGCGAAGACTATCTGCTCAGGCCGCTCTGCCTGCAGATGCTTAAAGAGATCTTCTAAGAAATAATCGGTATACTTGCGTGTATATTCACTTAGAGACATCCCGGACTCAATCGACTTCTTGATAGTCTTATCTTCAATATCGGTAATATTCATTACCTGCTTGACCTGGTAGCCTTTGTATTTTAGATAGCGACGTAACAAGTCGGCGAAGAGAAAGGTACGGAAATTACCTATATGGGCGTAGTCGTGTACGGTGGGACCGCATACATATATGCGTACGAGATTATTCTCTAGTGGCTGAAACTCTTCTTCGCGACGGGTAATTGTATTAAAAAATCTTAACATAGTTGAATTATAAATTTTCATCCTAACTTTGCAATGGCAGATGGCCGCGAGAGACTTTGGCAAAACGGCTTAACCACTGCTAAACACACACCTTATATCTGGCTTAAGAGAGTTGACAAGGGTCGCCGGGCTGAGCTATTGTAGGCTGTTTTTCAACCTGGTAAAACACGCGCTTTGGCGTGCCCTTCAAATTGATCCTACAACTACCGGAGAGGTTGAGATGTCAGAAGCAAAAGCAGATTCGCAACCGCTGATCGATTACCGTGCGCAAGATGGCATTGCTGTCATAGAATTGAACGATCCCCCTGCCAACACTTATAGCTACGATATGATGTGCCAGCTTGACGCTGCCATACTACAGGCACGTATGGATGAAAGTGTTCATGTGCTGGTATTAAGAGGCGCAGGGGATAAGTTCTTTTGCGCCGGCGCTAATATACGTATGCTCTCAGAAGTAACCCCGACATTCAAATATTACTTCTGTCTACATGCCAATGAGACGCTCAACCGCCTGGAACAGACTCCTAAGTTGGTGATCGCAGCGCTTAATGGCCATACGGTAGGCGGTGGCTTAGAGGTTGCGCTAGCCGCCGATCTACGTATTGCGCGGCGCGGCGCTGGCAAGATCGGCTTACCAGAAGTTAATCTTGGCGTACTGCCTGGCACAGGCGGCACACAGCGTCTTGCTCGACTGGTTGGTAAATCACGCGCCATTGAAATGATGGTTAGTGGGCGCACCTGTGATTTTGATGAGGCGCTGGGTTTAGGACTGGTCAATGCTGTCTATGAGAGTGAGAACTTTTTCCCTCAGGTACTTGAGTACGCACGCCAATTTGTACCACCTAACCGTGCTGCAAAGGCAGTAGGTCTAATCAAACGAGCTGTGCAGTCGGGCCTGGAAATGGGATTTGCAGAAGGTTTATCGTTAGAACGTGAATTACAACAGCAACTCTTTACTAGTGGCGATGCACAAGAGGGTCTGAGCGCTTATGCAGAGAAGCGCAAGCCTGAATTTAAAGGACGATAGAATAGGCAATCAAAGATGAGCTTTGAAACACTAATATTCACTAAAGAGGATCGCATAGTCTGGCTCACGCTCAACCGTCCAGAGAAGTTGAATGCATTGGTAGGAGCCGCACGTGAGGAGCTTTATACTGCGCTCGATGCAGCAGAAGTTGATCAAGAAGTGCGAGCTGTGGTTATTACCGGCGCTGGTAAAGGCTTCTGTGCTGGTGGCGATATCGATTACATGGCCCAACTGCGTGAGAATAACGATGTGATAGGCTTTCGTAAACTACTTGAGAGTGGTCGTCGTGTTGTAATGAAGATTCAAGCGCTAGAAAAGCCTGTGGTGGCAATGATCAATGGCGCCGCCGCTGGCGCAGGGCTTAATCTTGCCCTTGCCTGTGATATACGTATTGCTGCAGAAACAGCAAAGTTCAGTCAGGCATTTGCCAAGATTGGTCTACATCCAGATTGGGGTGGTAGTTACTTCTTACCACGCTTGATTGGCACAGCCCATGCCTGTGAGATGATCTTTACTGGCGACACCATTGATGCACGCGAAGCCTGGCGTATAGGACTGGTCAACCGTGTTGTTCCTGCAGAAGAGTTGCTCACTACTACACGTATATTAGTAGCCAAGTTGGTAGCACGACCACCCCGTGCCATTGCACTGGCCAAACGAGCAATCTATCAGAGTTTGCAACAGGATCTCTCAGCAATGCTCGATTACGAGATGGAGGCACAGACCAAATGTTTCCAATCCGAGGATGCTGCTGAAGGTATACAAGCATTCCAACAACGGCGCGAGCCAAATTTCAAAGGAAAATAACATTGCAAAATTTTGGAGGCAGTGTGCAGGCAAGAGCAAAACAACTTACTCTTATTGATACTTTCATTGAACTGGACTTTACTAATGCACGGCTGGCAGCCCTGCTACGTAGCATCGTATTAATACTGGGCTTCAGCATGCTGATTGCTTTATCAGCAAGAGTTATTATTCCCCTGCCCTTTACACCAGTGCCGATTACTGCACAGACTTTTGCGATCCTGGTGACAGGAGCACTGCTCGGCCCTAGGCTAGGGGTAGCAGCGGTTATCGCTTATCTGTTAGAAGGCGCCTTAGGGCTACCTGTCTTTCAGAATGGTAATGGCGGACTTCTATATATGACAGGCCCCACGGGCGGATATCTATTTGGCTTTCTTATCTCTGCCGCGATTACAGGTTGGTTTGCTACACGTGGTTTTGATCGCCGTTTCTCGACCGCGGTTGTCACTATGGCATTAGCGGAGATCTCGCTCTATGTCTGTGGATTGAGCTGGCTGGCATATTTTCTCCCACAGGAACGATTGCTGGAGTTGGGCCTGTTACCGTTTCTGCCTGGCGATATAATTAAAATAGCGCTAGCGGCGGCGGTGCTACCGACAGGCTGGCGACTACTTGGTCGTAGATCGACAAGATCGGCAAATTAAGAATGTATGACAATAAACTATAATCAAATTGTACAAGAACTGTATGTCGGCACAGTTCCGCGTTTGATTCAAGATGTAGAGTTGCTTAAGCGCGAGTGCGCTATCTCGGCTGTACTCAATTTGCAAACTGATGAAGATATGCTCTGGTATAACGTGGACTGGCCCTCTATCCAGCAATACTATAACTCTTGCCAGATCCAGGCCTGGCGTACACCAGTGCGGGATTTTGATCCAGAAGATCTAAAAAATAAAGTCTGGCATTGTGCTGCTACACTAGACAGTATAATACGCGCTGGCCATCGCACTTACTTACACTGTACAGCAGGGATCAATCGTTCCCCAACGGTTGCGATCGCCTACTTGTATCGTTATCGTGGTTATGATCTCAATACTGCTATCAAGATGATGCTAGATTGTCGCAGTTGTGACCCATGTATGGATGCATTAAAGATCGGCTGAAATCGCAGGAGGTAATTTATGGAACTGGAAGTGATCAGTGTGTTGGGTGCCGGCACAATGGGTCATGGTATTGCACAAGTGGCAGCAATGGCTGATTACCGTGTCTTCCTCTACGATATCAAACCTGAATTCGTCGCACGCGGACTGGAGAATATACGCAAAAATCTAGACAAAGGTGTAGAGAAAGGAAAAGTGACAGCACAAGCAAGGGATCGTGCACTTGCCAATATCACTACTACAGTAGAACTGGCGCAGGCGGCACAAGCAGCAGAGTTAGTGATCGAAGCAGTACCAGAAACACTGGATCTGAAACGTGAGGTCTTTCGTGAATTAGATCGCTACTGCTCAGCTAATACAATTCTTGCCACCAATACTTCATCACTCAGCGTAGCAGAGATTGCTGCTGCAACTAATCGCCCATCACAGGTAGTGGGAATGCATTTCTTTAATCCTGTACATATTATGAAGCTACTGGAAGTAGTACATAGCCAGGAGACGGCGCCAGAAACAGTAGCAACAGCAGTAGCAGTGGGCCGTCGTATTGGCAAAGAGCCGATTGTCGTACGTGACAGTCCTGGATTTGCTTCCAGTCGGCTAGGTATTGCCCTTGGTCTAGAGGCAATACGTATGCTTGAGCAGGGTGTAGCCTCGGCTGAGGATATCGACAAAGCAATGGAGCTAGGTTACAACCATCCTATGGGTCCGCTTAAGCTCACTGACTTGGTAGGACTCGATGTACGCCTAAGCATTGCAGACTACTTGCATACTACACTAGGCAGTGAAGTCTTCCGCGCGCCGGAAATACTACGTCGCAATGTCGCGGAAGGGAAATTAGGGAAAAAGAGCGGCGAAGGATTCTACAAATGGTAAGGCGTGCAAGCGCCAATTTATAAACTGGTATAACTGGAGAGTGTAATGTACGAAAATCTTATCATCGATATACGCGACCGTGTAGGTATTATTAAAATCAATCGTCAAGAAAAACGCAATGCGCTTAATATTGCCACTCGCAACGAACTATTGGTGGCGCTTGATATGCAGCGCCAACATAAGGATGTGCGTGTGGTGATTATTACTGGCGCAGGCGATAAGGCTTTTATTGCTGGCGCCGATATCTCTGAATTCGAAGGGCGCACTGCCCTTGAGCAGCGCCAAGTAATGCGTTCTAATCGTGTCTTCGATGCTTTTGAAAATTTTCCCAAGCCGGTCATTGCGATGATCAATGGCTTCTGCTTGGGTGGTGGCTGTGAGGTTGCACTAGGTTGTGATATACGTATTGCGTCTGACAACGCCAAGTTTGGCCAACCTGAAATTAATCTTGGAATAATTCCTGGTGGCGGTGGTACACAAAGGCTTACACGTCTAGTTGGTGAGGGCAAGGCAATGGAGCTGATCCTCACAGGTAAAATGATCGATGCGCAAGAAGCCAAGGCAATCGGACTAGTTAATGAGATTGTACCATTTGCCGAATTAGAAACACACACATTAGCACTAGCCAATGAGATTGCAGAAAAGAGTCCGGTAGCACTACGTATGGCAAAAGAGGCAATAAAATCTGCTGCACGTTTAAGTCTGCGCGATGGTCTTGATCATGAGATCGATCTCTTTGCTCTGTGCTTCTCAAGTGAGGATAAAGAAGAGGGCGTAAAGGCATTCTTGGAGAAACGTAAACCGGTCTTCAAGGGCCGATAGGTGATAGTGATGAAAACTATTAAGATCGCAAGTGGTCAGGGCTTTTGGGGCGATTCGCTAGAGGCGCCGGTACAACAGGTAAAAGGCGGTAAGATAGACTACCTGATGCTCGATTATCTCGCCGAAGTCACCATGTCGATTATGCAGAAACAGCGTGCGCGCGACCCCAAGCTCGGTTACGCAAAAGATTTCGTGCCATTAATTGAGCGAATCTTGCCGCAATGTGTGGCAAGTAACATTAAAGTGATTGCTAATGCTGGTGGTGTTAATCCTAAAGGATGCGCAGAGGGTATACGAGAAGTGGCGCGGAAGTTGGGACTAGAGGGCAAGGTCAAGATCGGTATCGTTTCTGGTGACGATATTATGGATCGACTCGATGAGTTGATTGGCAGTGGCGTAGAGCTACGCAGTATGGACACCAATGCGCCACTCTCAACTGTGCGTTCGCAGATTCAGAGTGCAAATGTCTATTTTGGCGCCTGGCCAATTGTAGATGCACTACGCCAGGGCGCACAGATCGTTATTACTGGCCGCTGCACTGATACAGGTCTAACCCTCGCACCTATGATCTATGAGTTTGGTTGGCGTGAAGATGATTGGGATAAGTTAGCCGCTGGTACGATTGCTGGTCATACTATCGAATGTGGCGCACAAGCTTCGGGCGGTAATTGCCAGGTTGATTGGGAATCAATCGCAAACTTGGTTGATATTGGTTATCCCATTGTAGAAGCAACCGAGGACAGCACTTTTGTTATTACTAAACATCCCAATACGGGTGGACGTATCACGTCAGCAGTAATAAAAGAGCAACTCGTCTATGAGATGGGAGATCCAAAAAGCTATATCACACCTGATTGCGTAGCCGATTTTACTACTATTCACTTGGAAGATTTAGGCAGTGATCGAGTGCGATTTTATGGAATTAAAGGTCGCCCTGCTACCGACAGCTATAAAGTCTCGATCAGTTACCAAGCTGGTTATAAGGCAGTAGGAACACTAGTCTATGCTTGGCCAGATGCCTATCGCAAAGCACAGGCTGCGGATCGTATCCTGCGCGCACGACTGGCTGGACTAGGGTTGAAGTTTGATGAGATCCTTACCGAATTTGTTGGTGTCAATGCTTGTCATGGTCCGCTCTCAGGTAAACCCTCTGCTGATATTGCAGAAGTGCAACTACGTATGGGAGTGCGTGGCAATGATAAGGCAGCCGTTGATCGTTTCACCAAGGAGATTGCTCCGTTAATCCTTTCTGGACCGCCTACAGTTACAGGATTTGCCGGAGGACGTCCTAAAGTTGAAGAGATTGTTGCTTATTGGCCTGCGTTGATGCCCAAGTCATGTATCAACCCAAAGGTAGAACTATTAGCGATCTAAATTATCAGCCCCGTGCTATCTGTGCGGGGCCTCTTTGACTAAGCGGCAAGGATTCTGCTAGATTAAATATCTATGCAGATCTTTTTATCTTAATCTGCGTTAGAAGAAAATGCACGATTAGCTCAAAGGTAAAGTATAAGATTATGGATACTGGAGAAAAGGGAAATCTAAGTGAAGCCAGAATTCTAGCAGCATTTGTAGCTGCTGGTTATCTTGTATCTTTACCTTTCGGATCTGGTCATAAGTATGATTTTGTAGCTGACGATTCGACTCGGTTGTTTCGTGTACAATGTAAGACAGGTCGGCTTAAAAACGGTGTTCTTATCTTTAATGCTTATAGTCAGTCTGGTAACGGATCGGTCAAAATGAGTTATCGAGGTTTAGCAGATTTGTTTGCTGTCCTCAATCCTAATGACGATAAGGTTTATGTTCTTTCAGTAAATGAAGTTGGTATAACTGAGGTTTCGC
The DNA here is from genome assembly GCA_040758525.1 of Acidobacteriota bacterium. Classification (GTDB taxonomy): domain Bacteria; phylum Acidobacteriota; class Blastocatellia; order Chloracidobacteriales; family JADJPF01; genus JBFLVQ01. The sequence goes on along the minus strand of JBFLVQ010000142.1, from coordinate 242 downwards.
TCCGGTTCATTCCAACTTTAAACAGGCAAACCCAAGGAATACGGTGGGCGGAACCCTATCTTCTTAAGCCATTAATCATGAGCGGGTGTGGCGCAATGGTAGCGCATTAGCTTCCCAAGCTAAGGGTTGCGGGTTCGAGTCCCGTCGCCCGCTCCAACACTTCAAATTAAAAATAATCCCATCACTCGCTTCTGTTATTTTTTTCATAACCATTTTTTCAGTTAAAATTCCATTTTTTCCAA
>JBFLVQ010000141.1:0-16051 GCA_040758525.1 Acidobacteriota bacterium | reverse complement strand
CTCGTAGAGCGCTATACAAGCAGTCTCAAGTTATGAAATAATTAAACTTCCTTCGGACATTGCTATTGCCCCAAACCTTCCACGCATAGTTGAGCTACGTGGTCCGAAGGTAAATCTACCATTAAAACAATAAAAAAATAGGCACGATGGAGGACCTGTATATGGACTCGAAGTTTAAAATTTATCGCTCAAGGCAACCTCGGCAGCGACCTATTAGTCTGTTGATCTGCTTACTGGGATTAATAGCGTTACTGATAGGCGCAAGTTCTTCTCAAACTAGCCTGCTTGCTGCTACACAGCAAGAAGGTGATGAGGATGTAGTTAACCAACCTTTAAAAGCTAACATTGAAATGATGCCATTTGATCATCTTCGCTTTACAGAGAGACGTTTGACCCCCAATACCACAAAACAGAAACGTCCCCGTATACGATCTAATGCGATTGCCGCTGGCACTCCACTCAATAAAGTCGCCTTCTTTGGCGTCGATTTAGATTCAAGTATAAGAGTTGCAGCAGATACTGATGGTGATGGGGTACCCAACCTTCCTGATGCTACAGAGCGATTTCTTGCTACTGACGATCCCAACAATGAAGCTACTTCAGCACTCGCGATTAGCAAGAAAGGTCTCTACTATATTGGTTTTATTGCTGCGGGTGGACCAAATCAGACAAATGGCTCGGTAATTGTCGCACGCAATAGTGGCGGAGATTATGTTGGTACAAAAGTCTCTTCGTTCTCTACTGGTCAAGGTACACCGATCGCAATGGAGGTGATTGATACTCCACAAGGTGATGTTCTCATTGTTGCTAGCTATTTCTATGAAGGCGCAATTTTTGACAATGCGCAAAATGACAAATTCTCTATTACTGCCTATCTACCTGCCAGCAATGGAATCCCCGATGGTAAGCAGAAGAAGACGATTCTTGCAGCCGGCACTAAGGTAGGTAATGCAACTATTAACCTAAGTTTTGGTGGCCTAGAACTGGATAGTAAAGGAAATCTTTATGCTAATCTGGCATTCCTTGGCAACAACTCGCTGGGTGGCTTTATTGGTGTCTTCACAGACACAGATAATGATCTGATCCCAGATAGATTGGTCGAGATATTTTCGCCTGGTGGTTCTGATGACCTATCGGCAGTAACAGCAAGCAGTATTGTTGCACTCGATGGTGGCCGTTTTGCCGTCTTTGAGTTACCTGTTTTCCGTGATCAACTCACCAGAATCGTCTTCTACTCAGATAGCGATGGCGATATGAAGGCGGATGGCGCTGCCACCGTATTCTATCAAGGGGTTAGTGACAAATTTGCTGGCAATATTGGTGGTTTTGGCGATGATAGCTCTGGTATAGAGTATACCCATATGGATTTTGCCGATGGTCAAGCACTCTTCTCTTTTGTCAACATGGATGGCGACACAGTATCTGATTCTGGTTTGGCATCTATCAAAGCCAAGCCAGATGGTACAGCAGGCGATCCTAAGCGTATTTTCCAGGCGCCTAGAGTTCAGGGAGGATTTGCTGGTGTTACATTAGTAACAGGTGTACCACGTATTCCTGACACTGGTCCTCCACAGGTCAAAGTTACTGCCCCCAATGGTGGCGAAACTATTGCTGGTGGTTCACAGCTAAATATCACTTTTACATCAAATGATGATAAGGGTGTTGCCTCTCATGATATTAATCTCTCATCAGATGGTGGCAGCACCTTCCCAATAGTGGTTACCACTGGCTTAGCAGGCACTGCACAATCATTCACCTTCCAAGTTCCTACTGCTTTGGATACGACTAGAGCACGTATTCAAGTGATTGCTAAGGATGCTGCTGGCAATATGGCGAATGATGTTAGTGATGCAGATTTCACGATCAAGAAAGCTGATGGTGCCGATTCACAACCACCTACCGTCTCGATTACAGCACCAGGCGCAGGCCAGACTCTGACAGGTGGTGCAATGGCTACAGTCACCTTCACGTCTAGTGATAATGTAGCAGTGGCTTCACATAGTATTGCGCTGGCTACCGATGGTACAAACTTCACTACTACATTAGCTGCCTCAATTCCTGGCAATGTGCAGTCCTTCCAGTTCACGGTACCAAAGGTCAATACTACAATGGCGGCGATCCGTGTACAGGCACGTGATGCTGCTGGCAATGTTGGTGAAGCGATCTCAAATACCTTTACGATCAATACCGACGCAGTGAAACCAACGGTTAAAGTTATTTCACCAAATGGTAAAGAGAAGTTAAAGGGTGGTAGTGCAGTCAATGTTCAATTTATGTCCTCAGATGATACTGGAGTAGTTTCGCACGAGATACAGCTTTCTCAAGATGGTGGCAGTACCTTTGCACCATTAGCTGCCTCTGTGCCTGGCAATGTGCAATCCTTTATGGTTACGTTGCCAAATACTAAGGTCAAGAAAGCGATTATTAAAGTGATCGCACGTGATGCTTCTGGTAATGCTGGTGAAGATGTCTCTGACGCTGCTTTCAAGATCAAGAAATCCAAGTAGCATACAATAATTTAAAGTAGTTAAGGGGTCGCGATAATCGCTTAATCGCGACCCCTTTGCTATTACTAAGAATAGTTGAAGTTAGAAGTTTTGGCCCTTACCACCACGTCCTACATTACCACTATTGGGACTACGGTCTCTAGGGGGAGAGATATCGTGCGACTTTGGCGCAGGCGTAGGCGGTTGGGGTTTAGGCGGTGAATCGTGTCTTGGCGGTGGATCACGACGTGGTTGTGGATCGACCTTGGGGGGCTGACGATCAAAAGGCTTATTGCCACGATCTACACCTTTAGCAGGTGACTCTGTCGGAGTGGGTGAAATTGGTATCAGAGTACCACGCTGTTGCTCTCCTATCGGACGGGCTGGTAGACGGTCAACAGGCTTGGCGATACGATCGGAACGGCCTGATCGTTGATCAGGATGTGCGTCGGCGCTATTACCTGTAGGGTGATTAGGTGTACGACCAGGTCCAACTATCTCTCGTTCTCGGCGTGGTTTTGCTCCTATGGGAATGCTGTCGCCGCCTCTGACAATCACTGGTCGTTTAATAAAGTCTTCGGAAGGTAACTGGCGCGGCGGTTGATCACTGGCAATACGGCTAGAACGGGCGGGACGCACTGGTAATTGGTCAGGATCGATACGCCGCAAACCACGTAATCGGTCAGCAATATCACGTACAGGCGATTCACCTAGACCACCACGTATAAAATCGGCCTCATCAAGTACTGTAGTACCATCATCTAGTTGATCTGGACGTACTCCACCTGGACTTATATCAGGACGATCAGAATGTCTGCGCTCACCACCACGACCATGGTCTAATGGTTGTCCAACCCCTATGGGAGATAATGGCTGGGGATTGGGGGGCGCATTAGGCGTTTGCCAGTTATTCTGGGCGGGACGCCAGCAGACATAGTTTCTCTCATTCCAGTTGACATAATACCAGTTGACACGCGCAGGTGACCAATACCAACTAACCTGATATGGTACCCATACCCAACCCACATTGGAGAGGAAAGTCCAATAACCATAATGGTAGGGTAGCCACCCCCAAGGCTCCTGAGAGACCCAAGTCCAGCCCCAGTTAGGGTAGTAGACCCAGCGCCCTAATCTATAGGGTGCCCAATTGGCTGCAACATTGTGTGGACGCCATACCCATCCATAACTAGAGACATTATGCCAACTGCCATATAGATCCAGATCGGAAACTCCATAAGCATTATGGTCAACATAGCTGCGACTTCTACTGTTATTGAGTGCTAATTGTTCGCGTTCTTGGTTCCAATTATCCCAATAATCGATCATTATATTAGCGGAGATCTCAACATCAGGCGGATCAACAGCACGCAGTATGGCATGACGGTCTTGTTGCAGGATGAATTGTCCAGTACGAGTAAAGAGTTCGGCTTCGCCTTTATGTACAATTACCTCTACATCGCCGCCAGCTAGCACATTGACACGGTAGACACCAGTCTTTTTTAGTACTATTGCGGTTTGTGGAGTGGATATCTCGATCTCGTCAACCAGACCCTCTCGTAGAGAAAAGGTGGCTGTACCAACGGTCATATCGAAGCGATAACGTTTTTCGGAAAGCTCTAATACCTCTAACGAGGTAATTTCACTAAGGCGAATAAAGAGACCCAACAATTCCAACTCTAAACGTGAGGACGAACCAGCGTAGATTAGATCTCCAGTGTTGATGGGAAGGTTTACTACTGCTGTCTCCCACTCCTCATCAACAGAGTGTTGCAGGCTAACATCACCTTCTAGAAGACTGATGCGGGCAATACGCGTCTTACGCAAATCTAGCGTATCTTTGCTCCCCGCCCAACTGGTGGGGGCATTTGCCAGCAATACCAATAGCAGGGCTATCCAGCAGAAAAAACCTCTATATCTGCTCATATCTTTCTCCTTTCCAACTTCAGTGCTTTATCAGTGCTTTACTGGACGAGTTATCTAGTTTTTGCTCAGAGCACGCCCCGCGACGGGATGCGCTTTAACTCATCTTCCTTAATTCTATTATTTGTATAGAATGGATATGCAGGCGTGAGCAAACTCCATTCCATTACTACTTCATCGAAACCTACTCAACTTAACTGGCTGCCAGTGCTAAAATAGTTCACCATTTGGGATAATCGATGTAGCAAAGAGTAGAATTTAACCAGGAGAGTAGACGTTTTGAGGCTAATTTTTCTAGCAACTGCGCGTGCCACAATAATGTTGTTCGCACTTGCCGTGATCGTAGCGGCAAAATCTCAAGTAGATAGTAAAGAGATGATTGAATATACAATAGGATGGCAAAATCCCAATAGTCACCTTTTTGAAATTAGTATACGAGTGGCTACTAATAATGCTGATACACTCGACTTTGCCCTACCAAGCTGGCGTCCGGGTCGCTATCTGATTCAGAATTACGCCCGTAATGTGCGAGAGTTTAACGCTACTAATGAGCAAGGCAAACCACTCAATTGGTGCAAAACCGAGAAATCGAGTTGGCGAGTAGAGACAGATAAGGCACGTTTTGTCGAGGTGCGTTATAAGTATTACGCCAATACCCTTGATGCTGGCTCTAGTTTATTGGACGAGTCTGAAGCCTATTTCAATGGCACGAATCTATTTATGTATCTGCCTGGGCGGCGTACACAGCCCTGCCGTTTAACAATCCACTGCCCACAAAACTGGGCTATTGCTACTGCACTTACGCGCACAGAGGAGCAGACTTTTCAGGCTGCAGATTATGAAGAGCTAGCCGATTCACCATTGATCGCAAGCCCTACACTAATAATTCATCAGTTCAAACATGGCACAACCAATTATTATCTAGCTATTCAGGGCAAGTTGGAATATGACCTGAAGATGCTGGCTGATCAGATTGGTAAGATTGTTGCTGCACAGGTGAAGTTGTTTGGTACCGCACCCTTTGAAAACTACTGGTTTCTCTATCATCTACCTGTAGAAGGACGCTGGCATGGTGTAGAGCATCGTGACAGTACCTCAATTGTCGCACCACAATCAGCATTCAAAACAGAGATGAGTCGCCAACGCTTCTTTTCATTAAGCTCACATGAATTTTTCCATGTATGGAATGTAAAACGTATACGTCCACAGGTCTTTGATCAACCCGATTACAGTCGCGAAGTCTACACACGGCTACTCTGGTTCTTTGAAGGTGTAACCAGCTACTATGGCGATCTACTGTTAAAGCGTGCTGGTGTATGTGATGAATCGGCCTTTTTAACAGAACTGGAAAAGACGATAAATGAGTTGCAGAACACTCCTAGCCGTCTGATTGTGAGTGTCGAGGAGGCCAGCTTCAATGGTTGGCTACAGCCTGATGATGCAGAGAATGCTCAACTCTCCTTCTATACTAAAGGCGAGCTAATTGGTCTGCTATTGGATCTAGAAATACGCCGCCGCACTCAACAGGAGAAGTCGCTTGATGATGTTATGCGCTTTCTCAATGAACGTTATGCTGAGCGTAATCTAGGTGTACCAGAAGATGGAATTCAAAAAGCTCTAGAGACCGTCACAGGAAATAGCTTTGATGATTTCTCCCGTCGCTTTCTCGCGGGACGGGATGAGTTGCCTTATAATCAGTTTCTTTCCGTGGTAGGATTACAAGTTGTCGAAGAGATTGATAAGAGTAGACCTGAAGTCTCCCTAGGATTCAAGCTGAACAGTCAAGATCCGGCAGTGATCACCAATGTCTTGCCAGATTCACCAGCACTAGCAGCCGGCTTAGACCGTGGTGATATTCTCCTAGCCGTCGATAATCTGCAGGTGAACGCAGCCACTTTGCCGGAAGCATTGATGAACTACAAGCCAGGCGACCGTGTCACAGTTACCGTCTTTCGCAATCGTCGCTTACATCAGTTTGAAGTGACACTAGCTAGTGGTGGTAACACTATTTACCGTGTTAAACGGGTTGATAATCCTACCCCAGCCCAACAAAGGGCATTGGCTAGTTGGCTAGGTGGCGCTAAGTAAGGAGATCAATGATCTCGCAACTTTTTCTCTATTAGCGAGTGTAATAGATAACATTAATTAATTTTATCTGGTTTCTGTATTATTCTGTTTTGAGGAGTGAAAATCGTTATGAAAGTACGCTTAAGCCGCTTTGTCTTGATACCACTGGCGACCAGCCTGTTGGTAATGGTTTTATTTGCGTCTACAGGCTGGGCGCAACAAGAGGCAAAAGCGAAGAAAGTAAGTAACCCTTTACTAGACAAGATCCTAAACGATCAGCCCGATACCTTTAGAGCTACCCAAATTAACGAGCAAGGCAGTCGCCAGCAAGTACTCTATGCTCGTAAAGGTAATCTACAGCGGATCGAGACCGAGCAGCGCGGTATTAAGATTATTGTCATTTCTAATCCTGAGGAGCAGAAGACCTTTACTTTACGACCTGACAAAAAGCTCTATGCTGTGGATGCTAGTGGAGGCGCCGCTTTTGCAGTACGTCGTGATCCCTTCAATCTGGAACAGACCCGCTCGCTGGCCCCTCAAAATGTTAAGATAGAGGATCTAGGTAAAGAGAATTATGCTAACCACCCCTGCAACAAATATCGTGTCAGTTTTGAGCAGGGCACTGTTGTACAGAAGGTCACACTCTGGAAGGCAAATGATCTAAAGGGTCTTATTATCCGTCAAGAATTAGAATTGCTCAACATTAGGGCAAGTTTTGAGCTACAAGATATCGAGCTTGAAGTCCCTGCAGAACTCTTTAACCTCCCCAAAGATTACAAACAGGTCGCCGAACGTATTGATATGTTCCGTACGGAAAATAAGCAACCAGGAGAAAGCTCTCAATAGAACCGACCGCCACTTGCATTTTTATCTCCTGAAACGTTAAGCTCTCGGCAAACGTTTCAGGAGGTAAAAAATGAGTAGCCCTTCCGATATCCCTATTGCCCCTTCTGTAGGTGAAAAGACTGCCTACGCAAAATTGAATACTTTTCAGCGCCTAATCGGCACACTTTTTTCTCCTAGCGAGACTTTCCGTGATATTAATGCTAAACCAGATCTAGTGCTGCCACTGCTGCTTACACTGGTAATAGCAGTAGCAGGAAATTTCATTATCCTCCAACGCCTCAAACCTGACTGGGAGGCACTGACCCGTCGGGCGATTGAGCAGCAGTTGGAAAGGCAAGGTAAGTCGCTTGCTGATCTCTCTGAACAAGAGCGCAACGCAGTAGACATGCAGACAAAATATGGTAGCCAATTTGGCAAGATCTTTGCCTATGTAGGACCAGCGCTTGCTCCCATCTTTGTCGTAATACTGGCACTGATTTTTTGGGGCGCTGTATCGATCATGGGGGGAATAACAAAATTTACTAAGGTACTCTCGATCACTGCTTACATAACTTGTATGGTCGGCGGTCTAGTACAATCGGTCTTGAGTATATTAGTGGCATTTTTGCGCAACCCCGAAGATATAGATCTCTTAAAAGGTGGTATTGCTGTAACTAATCCAGGAATGCTGATGCCCAAAGGCGCCTCACCCGTACTGGTATCACTCTTGACCCGACTCGATATTTTTAGCATCTGGTTTCTCATATTGATGTCAATTGGACTAGTCGCTGTCAGCGAGAAGTTAAAGCCAGGAACGGCAAAGGTAATAGTGTTTGCCCTTTGGGGAATCTATGTGCTGGTAGTAGTAGGTTTTGCCGCATTAACAAATTGATGTCTGAAATAGCCCTAACACCGCGGCTAGCAACGTTTATTACTTCTCTTCCTGATCCCGCAGGCGCACGTCTATTTGCTGAGCGTTTGGCTGAAGAGCAATCACAGACCTTAGCACAATGTCGCCGCAATGAGGAGATCTATGCTAATATTCTCACGCTTGCCGCCTATAGTCCGCTACTTGCCGAAACAATGCTTCAGCATAGGGAATATATTACTTGGTTGGAGCGAGAGCGCGATCTTACCCAAATAAAATCTAAAGAGAGATTGATGGAGGAATTGGCGCGATTTACTGCCATGAACTCCACACTCGATGAATCGGTGCGATTAGCACGTTTTAAGCGACGCGAACTGCTACGTATCTACCTACGCGATTGTCTTAAACTTGCTACGCTCTCGGAAACTACTGAAGAACTCTCACACTTGGCCGATGCAGCACTAGAGCGTGCTTTACAATTCTGCTATCAACCATTACTAGTGCGTTATGGGACACCTCAGACCCTTGCTGAGCATGGGCGCTTAGTACGTGCCGAGTTTGCTATTATTGCGCTTGGCAAACTAGGCAGTCGAGAACTGAACTATTCTTCTGATATTGATCTAATCTTTATCTATTCTGCTGATGGTGAGACGGCCGGCGCACGTGCAGGCGCGATTGAAGTAGTAACTAACAAGTTCTTCTTTACTAAATTAGCAGAGGCGATAGTAAAAACGATTGGCGCGCCTTTTGGAGAAGGAGCAGTTTTCCGTGTCGATCTACGGTTACGTCCGCATGGTCGTCAAGGCGATCTAGTTATTAATCTGGCAGAGGCGCTACGCTACTATCAGACAGAGGCACAGAACTGGGAACGTCAGGCGCTTGTGCGTGCACGTGTGGCGGCTGGTGATACACGTTTAGTTGAGAATTTCCTCACTGGAATCGATGATCAGATCTTTCGTCCTGAACCACTTATTGAAGCATTACGAGATGTACGACTAGCCAAAGAGAAGATTGATAGCCATAGAGCAAGTCTTGGCGGCGGCTATCATGTAAAGCTTGGTCCAGGTGGTATACGTGAGATTGAGTTCATTGTACAGGCACTACAAATCTGCTATGGTGGACGCGATGCTTGGCTGCGCGCACCACAAACTCTTATTGGTCTACAGCGGTTGGCAGATAAGAATCTACTGAGCGATACGGAACGTACTCATCTCACACAAGCCTACAATTTCCTACGCACCGTTGAGCATAGACTGCAAATGGAGCAGGGATTGCAGAAACATAATCTTCCACAAACGCCTGATAAGCTTGCATTGCTGGCGCGCCGTTGTGGCTATCCAGACAGTGCCACTTTTGAAGATAATCTACAATTACATCGCCAACATGTAAGTGCAATCTATCAGCGTGTCTTTAGTCAAACGGCAGAGACACTAACATCACGATCGCATCAGCCGTCAAGTACTCCAGTAATGCCAGTAAAGTTGGTGGCAGAAGTCAAAGATGCCGATATCGATCTTGTTAAACGTCTATTTCAAGAGGTGCTGACAGCAATTCTCTCGCTACCCGGTTGGGAGCTTAATCAAACAGATACAGCAGAGGCACTCGTCGCAGGATTAGAAAATTCTCTTAACAAGGCACGTACATTGAAACGTGTACGTTCATTAGTGCTCTCTGCAGCTACTGAAACTGCTGAGATCATGGCCGGTCTTACTGCAGAGCAGCTAAAAGAGATGACATTGATTGCAGATGCCAGCCATCATTTCACTAACCTACTCAGCTCACATATATATTTGATAAAGCAGTTGGGAGGACCAATCGAACCACCTCTTAATGAACTCACTCGCATTTATCTCTATCGCCTGTTCTATACAGCAATCACAGACACAAGCTATGATGAAGCATTGGTGCGATTACGTCGCTGTTGGTATCAACTAATGATCAAGATTGGTCGCCACGATCTATTGACTACACCCAGCAGTAATAATCAGCAGGCAATGCTACAACTACGACTTCTCAATCAGGCCCAGACAGCACTGGCAGAAGCAGCCCTTGATATCGCTTGTGAGATGGCTTGTGTACATACCCAGGAACACTACCAACGCACTACTGCACCATTAATCTATACTATTCTAGGGTTAGGCAGGCTAGGCCATTGTGGTATTGATTACGATTCCGATCTAGATATTGTCTTTGTCTACAACGACGAATCTGGTGATGTCGCCGAGCAGGTTACTAATCAACAATTTTATGCACGTGTAGTAGAGACAATAGTACATATTCTTTCCGCGCTCACACGTGAGGGCTCGCTCTACCGTATAGACTTACGCTTACGACCCGAAGGACGCAATGGACTACTTGCTACTAGCTATGAAAACCTACAACATTATCTTAAAGAGCGAGCAGCTATTTGGGAGTTGATGGCTTATCTTAAAATGCGATCAATAGCGGGAGATAGAGAATTTGGCAGACGTGCAGAGGATCGTATAATGGAACTGGTTTTTGCTCGTGGCCATACACAACTCCCTACATTAGCGCATGAAGCGCACGAAATGCGATTGCGTCTACAAGCTGAGAAGGCTCGTGCGCAGACCAACAATTATAAGTTTGCTGCTGGCGGTATGCTGGATGTATATTTTGCTACCCGCTATCTGCAACTGCGCCATGCTGTTCCTGATCCAGTTCAACGTGGTACGTTGCCACTGATTGAACATCTTGCTCACGGTGGAATACTCAGCGCTGAACAGGCCAGGGTTTTCCAACAAGGCTACAGTTTTCTGCGTCAGCTAGATCATCAAGTACGTCTACAGTTGGAGAGACCACAGCCAGAATTACCGCATAATCCCGCACTACGGCTAGATCTAGCATACCGACTCGGGTTTAGTAGCGAAAATGATCTGCTCATTGAATATCGTCGGTATTGTGCAGCAATACGCACTACTTATCTAGAAATAATGAATAACTAAACATATTTTTCTTATGGCTTGATGGATTTGAACAGAAGGGCAGGCGCATTCTCCGAGTCTTTAGACCGTAGTTAAGCCAGCCATTACCTGAGAGGGCGATAAAATATTGCTAATTCGCTTATGTTTTGCTAGCATAGCAACCATTGTTAGGTAACTAATAATCATACCCGCAGGAACGCGGGGGAGTGCGCGCCCAGGAGCAAATAAGACCTTTAGCCTAATGGCTGAAAGGCAAGCTCGCAAAACCAGTCTAACTGGAAGTCAACGCGAACCTGGTAGTAATTGTGTAGGATACTGTCGTGAGATAGCATCTCGAACCCAGGAAGCTTTGGCATTTATGCCAGAGAAGTTCACCACTCCTTTACGCGTCATCAGGTAACAGGTAATTTTCTCCTCCTTCCAAAATAAAGTTTCTCCTCTTACCACCCGGCCATCGCCAGGTATTTTTATTGCTTCAGTTATTGTTGTATCTTCTGGTTCAGTGTGACAAATTGTATCAAATAGGTACGTAGGAATAACAAGCCCGCTGTGTGCCTATTTTCACAGCAGCCTTACATTAACTTATTTCTCAACCTAAATATCCAAAGTCGAGGGCTGTCCTAGTAAGTTATTGCTGGTCCAATAACCAAGGATCTATGTTAAGCTCAATCTCCTATGAAGAAAGTGAGTGTTCCAGTTCGTATGCGACCGTTGTCATCGCGGGCCGTAAATATTGCCTGTCCCAGGGAGCCAAGCAGTACCTTTTTCTTCACTTTGAAATTAAAATTAACGGTTGTATCGTTGGTAGCCTGAACCTTTGGCGTCAGTTTTATTTTCAATGCTAGGGAATCTGGTACGGTTATTGTTACATTGCCATTGAAACCGCCCGTGCGATTAATATTAATGCTAAATTGTCCTTCTTTACCAGGCTCTGTCTTTATGCCAAGAGGATTCGCAGTAATGGTAAAGTCCGATTGCACGTCTACCTGGAAAGGAGGTATAGAAACAACAAATAGTTCTTGATTGGAGTAAGAGTCATCCAGCCAGATTGCAAAAATGTTGCCGTCATTGTCCACTGTGGCAACGACTCCAAATGATAGGCCAGGGGATGTTAATTTTCTAATGTCTGGTTGACGCCAGCCCAGGAAGCCTCTATCTTGTAATTATGAAGGTAACTATTTATCTCAAGACTGATTCAGGATGGCAGCCCAGTGTCTTCTACGAGTTTACAGACACAGAGTTTGAACGTCTGCAAAATGACTTTCAACAATACACCAAGACAGGTTCACCTAAGACGGGGATATATTTGCGTGATTCTAATCACCCTGATCGTACTAATACGGTGATTCTAAACTTTGAACATATTGCGGTAATTGAGGCTGAGCAATAGCCTAATTTGTTGGCATCTTCCTTTGAATACACCAAGCGGCCAAGTATTACAGACTCTTTTTCGCAGCCTTAGGCTAAAATGTCCTGCCTGTGGGCGAGCAACACTTTATCAACGGATTTATAAACTAAGGGAGCGGTGTGCCTTCTGTGGAATGCTCTTTCAACGTGAACAGGGCTATTTTGTTGGAGCAATGTATATCAATATTCTCTTTACTGAACTACTTGCCTTGATCGGCTGGCTTACCTGTGTATTTGTTCTACAAGCAACAGATCGAACATTGCTATTAGTAATGATCGTACTTGCGCTTATCTGTCCGCTACTCTTCTACCATCATGCCCAGAGTCTCTGGCTAGCATTCAACTATATTGTTGAGCATAAAAATCAGAGATTGTGACAAAATAATAAAAAGTTGGGAACTTTTTTCTGGTAAATGGCGACTAATCGTAATAAGCCCATATGGTCAATTTAATAATATCAATTTCTCTTAGCTAGAAGGAGATTCTATGGCTAAAAGGCTCAATCTACTCAATAATGTCAAGGTTGCTGCCCCCTGTTCTATGCAATGGAGTGAGATGACTGGTAATGATCAGGTACGTCTATGCAGCCAGTGTAATCTTAATGTATACAATCTATCCGCAATGACCAGTGAACAAGCCAAGGAATTGCTCAGACGAACAGAAGGAAATCTCTGTGTAAGATTCTATCAGCGTAGTGATGGTACAGTACTAACACAAAATTGCCCGGTTGGATTAAAAGCCATTAAGAAGCGAGTGGCGAAATGGGCAACGGCGGCAGCATCAGCAATATTGACATTCGTGGTAGGAGTTAATAGCTCAACTCTGTATCAAAGTCTCTCTTCCGGCTTCTCAGAAGAGAAGATCAATTTAGAGCTACCACAACCGCCGATACTACCACCTGAGTACAATGTGCGTAATCTAACAGAGAATATTGATATTTATCGCGAACCGGTAATGGGCAAATTAGCACCGCAATCTATCGTGACTGAGCCATCCTCACAGATAGAGCGTAGCGAAGTGGTTATTCGTGGTCTTGCGATACATAAAGTAGCACCACAATATCCACCACTTGCTCGTGTTGCCAAAGTATCTGGTGATGCAATGATTGGCCTCACTATTGATGAAGAGGGTAAAGTTACTAGTGCCCATGTCATCAGCGGTCATCCACTTCTGCAAAAGGCAGCATTAGATGCCGCCCGGGAATGGTACTTCCAGCCTACACTACTCAACAACACACCTATGAAAGTAAAAGGAAGCTTGACTTTCCGTTTTGTATTATGAGGACTAGCGACGATAGCCTTTACTGCGTAATTTCTGGGATAGTTGTAGATCGATATTCTCTCGAGTAATAAACTGTTGAAAGATAGCATTGAAAAACTCGCGATCTTGAGCCGAGATTACTGCTGCAGCATCAGCCGTTGCCAATGCATAAGGGTAGCCTGTACCTACTACTATCTCGGCACGCACAACATCAATAACATAATCTAGCAGACCTCGCTGATAAACCCATAGAGGAATATCGAGTCGTGCTGGTAGACCCTGATTTGCTTTTAAGTAAACAAACCCTACGCCACGCTGATGTGCACCAAACTCATCTAATAATCCTGCGCGTGCACAAGTGAAAAAGATTGTCCGATCCCCCCAACGCATATTGCGAAACAGATAGGCATCATGCACAGGACTACGTTTAATATCCAAAACAAAAAAGTATTTAAGCATTACTGCAAGATCACAAGCATAAGTTGTATCAACATAACCAACGACCGGGATGCCTGTCTCTTGCGCAGTATCAAGCAACTTTATCACTGGCTGTAGGAAGAGTTTGCGTTGATCTTCATGCCAGCGCTCAGCAAATGAGATCACCATTGAGCTGTCAAAGAAGACCAATGGTGGCTTAATATCACTACTAAGTTTGTGTGCTTGCCGTTCCATATAACTACAGAGTGTCTCAATCTCTAACTGAAAGCGACGTAGATTGACCATCTGTTCAGAGAGTTGCCGTTCTGGGGTACGGCCTATTAGCAATTGATCCGGTGTGAGCACTTCAAAGCGAGTATCTTTTGTATAACGACCATCTGGTGTATGTGGATTCTCAAACCAAGCGATCTGAACTGCCGCAACAGGAATGGAAAGTTCCTTAGCAGGCATAATCTGCGAACCATCGGCAGCAAAGGTAGGTCGCGCTAGCAATGTCTGATAGGCCCAACGTCGTGCCGCTTCATGACTGCTCCAATCCTCGCGAAAGCGCACTACCATTGCTTCTGCTTGATTAAATTCCGCGGCTGGGATGGCACCTGGGGAGGGAAAAGTAGCCAGCCGCGAAATTATATCTTGATAATTTGAGGCGCAAAAGGCGGCCAATTTCTCTTCATAGAGAGCTGTATCATCGTGAAACTCTCGATCAAAGATCTTAAAATGTTCCGCCTTGGCCTCGAATGCAGCAATAATTTTCTCCCTTTGAATCATATTCTTACGTTATATTCATATTTAAGCGACACCATTCTTCTTAAACCATTCAAGTAGGCGTTTCCAACCATCTTCTGCCTGTTCCTTACGATAACTGGGACGATAATCAGCATGAAAACCATGTGGAGTATCTGGATATAAAACTATCTCGGAAGTGCCGCCCGCCTCCTTAAGTGCTTTACGCATCTGTTCTACTGTCTCAGTAGGAATTCCTTGGTCGGCGCCTCCATAAAGACCGAGTACAGGGGCTTTTAATGATGATGCGAGATCAAGAGGGTGCTTGGGGTTCAGTTCGCTAGACTGTCCTACTAGTCGTCCATACCAAGCAACACCAGCTTTTAGTTTGGGATTATGAGCAGCATATAACCAGACAACTCGCCCACCCCAACAGAAGCCTGTGATCGCCAACTTATCTACACTGCCTTTGCCAGTCTTTTCTGCCCAACGCACAGTGGCATCAAGATCTGACATTACCTGAGAGTCAGGAACTTTCGATACAACCTTAGAGATAACTTCACGCATATCGCCGATCTTGGAAACGTCCCCTTGTCGTGCATAGAGTTCTGGGGCGATTGCCATATAACCAAGTTTAGCAAAACGACGACAAATATCGCGAATATGTTCATGAACCCCGAAAATCTCTTGTACTACCAATACCACGGCAAAAGAGTTGCCTTTTTCTGGCATGGCGCGGTAAGCAGGAATCTCTCCATCTGTAACAGGGATCTTCACTTCCCCAGCAACCATATCTTTGACTTCGGTACTGATCGTGGTTTGGGCACAGATTGGTTGTACAGCTAGCGCAAATCCGGCCGCCAGTGTAGTGACAACAAAATTCCTACGAGTAATATCAGCCTTGGGCAGTAAACTCCGTAGATCTTCTTCCATTTCATTCCTCCTACTAAAATGTTCCGGATTATTATTTAGCTTGGCCGAAGGCATTATTATATTCGCGAGAACTTTATTGATGGAAGGCGGCTTTACCGGGGCGGGAATTATTACTTCTTCAATTGAATAATGCGGTCTGTGAAGCCTTCAAAGGAGTCGTCATGGCTAATTACAAAGAGCTG
>JBFLVQ010000140.1:0-16087 GCA_040758525.1 Acidobacteriota bacterium | reverse complement strand
TTATACTTATTAATATGTCTTGTTGGAATCAAATTATTTATCTCCTTAGTGCATTAAAAGATGAAATAAACTCTATTTAAAACATTATGGGGGGTGTTTAGTATAATTTTCATAAAATTTTAGAGATTGAATTGAGGCAAATCTGACTATTAGGCTGGTTATGTGAGTAATTTTAGAACAGATCGACTTTACAAAGGGAGCGTCGATACTACAACCAAACCCTGCTATCCACTCCTAGATGAGCAAGTTTCATAAGCCAGTTATCAAGTCGGAAGTTTTGGTAATGATAATAAAAGCTAACTGTATCAAACGACAAGAGGAAAACTATCAATGATGTAAATAGATCTGTTGAAAGCTTTGACCTAAGAAAATGCAGAGTGTTTTTAATGGATCTACTACAATCCCAGGGTAAGATTGGCGACGATGAAGAGTCGAATCAAAGGATCAGGAATATAGAGATCGTCGAGCGATAAGCTGGTTCAAGAGATATATTAGAAAGTAACTTGTTGCTACTGGCGGTATGGCAATAGACGAACCTTTCGTAACGCTTGACCAATCTCTTTATTACGCATAAACCATTGCCAGACTTTGCCGGAACGCAAATTCTCTGCGCTCAGCAGCATGATGCCAACATCTATACCAATGACATCAGGATTAACCCAACCAGTGTTAGGATTGAACGCATCAACGAAGCCATAACGGCCATATATTTGCTCACCAAATTTATTGCGCATTGCTTGCAATGCAGGTAAGGAGATATCAGGAGTAAACATTAATGAACCTCCTGCTGCACAAGGTACAACAGTACCATCAATTTCAGCATGACGTGGGGGGCCGCCCCAGCCCAGATATCCTTTGATACTGTCAGAAGCCGTAATACCCCAGATATTTTCTGAATAATTAGGGAATTCCTTAGCCAGTTCTAAGCAAAAAGCACGATGAGCACGGGTGGCAATGATAGAGTTTTTAAAGTAGTCGGTATAAGGAGGAAGCTGTTCACGACGATTACGATAGTCAACCCAAGCATGTGAATACTGATGTGTGAACAAAGGGTCACCATTGCTGAGATATCTGTAATTGCCATAAGTGATCCAGTTACGTTTCCAAGCATACCAACTATTTGACGGAATTGGATGCTTAGGAGAACCAATCGCTAACAGATAGAGCAGTGTCAGTTCACTATAGCTATCCCAACGATAGGTGATAAATCCACTTTCTGGTTTCCAACCATGAGAGAATAGCAATGGATGGTTGTTAAGCATCCAGACAAAATCGACTCGCTCATAAATCTTCTTTGCCATCTGTGCAATCTTGATGTCTGAATGAAAATAGCTTCGTATGGTTAACACACCGGCCAGCAGTAGTGCAGTATCAATGGAAGATACCTCACAATGCCATTCCCGCGCACCATTGGCCGAATTTACAAAGTGATAAAACCAGCCATGTTTATGTGGCATGCGTTCGGCAAGAAAATTCAATGTTACGCGAGCACGTTCACGTGCTTGAGCAGGAGTAATCCAGCCATGCTCAGCAGCAATGCACAATGCCGTTAACCCAAAACCCGTTGCTGCTATGCTCGCCACACCTGAACTATATGCTGTAGCATTAGTACGGGCACGATCTAATACCAGACCCGTGTGAGGATCCGCCTGTTCCCAGAAATAGCGAAACATGCGTTGCGATAGATCCTCAAGAAAGATCTTATCTTCCAGAGAAAGTTGTAGCTTCGGCCTCAAACTCTTTGGCTGTACTTGTGCTACTACTGGCAACATAAGCGCGATGAGAAGCACAAAAACCTGAACAAGCTTCGATAAAGGCCTTGTGTGAATTATATAGATAGTTCTCATCAACTTTCGAATTTTCATTAAGACAAGAACACAAAGATTATTTATTGGCAATTCAATCTGTCGCTCCTGCAGAGCTCTATCCTATTTATTGATCGGCACCGGCACCGGCGCTCACGCGATCTTGCCACTCACGTGCCAAGTTAAAGGTATCTCGCCGCTTCGCGGCTGAATGTCTCATCCACACAGGTCGCAACTATTTGCGTCCACGCGGTTTTGATTTACTTAGCGTGCCGATAGGAGCAGTTGACTGGCGGATGACCAATTCAGGTTCCACCAAGACAACTTTGGCAACTGTCTTTTCTGCTTTCTCAGAGATACGCCGCAAGACATACTCGGCAGCTAGCTTGCCCATCTCTTTAAGTGGTTGTCGAATCGTCGTCAAGGCTGGATTATGGAAGGCTGCTGCCGTTACATCATCAAAGCCGATTACAGAAATATCTTCGGGAACTCTTAACTTAGCCTCATTTAAAGCGCGAATCGCGCCAATAGCAGAAATATCATTAAAGGCAAATAGCGCTGTGAATGGCTCACCACAAGCCAGAATCTTAGTTGTAGCAATATATCCTGTCTCTGGTGAAGGATCATAACCTTCTAATTGTGCAACCAGCGACGAATTGATCTTTATCTTCATCTGGCTTGCCACATCTCTTATCGAGTTCCATCTCACTTCTGTGTCAGAACTAAAATCTTGGCCTTTAATGAAGGCGATCTGACGATGGCCTAGTTGCTGCAGATGTTCAAGCGCAAGTATTGCCGCTTGCTTATGATTTAACAAAATGTTGGTTACGCCCTTAATATTATTACGTGTTGATACAGTAACAAGTGGTAAGGGGAGCTTCTTCAGTTGTGGTGTGTCTACGGCTATTAATCCCTCAACCGCACGCTCAATAAGCAGCTTTTGGTACTGCTCAAGTAGTTCCGCTTTGTGTCTATGACTAACTAGAAAGTAAAAGTAGCCTTCCTTAACCAAATAGTCTTCAATACCGCTTAAGACCGTCGCTAAGTAACCTTCGCTTAGTTCTGGCACAAGAACTCCCAGTGTATGAGTGCGTTGTGCTCTTAGCGAATAGGCAAGAAAATTAGGGCGATAATTCAATGCTCTGGCAGCAGCAAATATTCGGTCTTTAGTATGCTGAGGAATATTCTTGGCAGCAGGTGAGTTGTTTAGCACTAAAGATAGCGTTGTAGTAGACAAACCTAGATGGACAGCAAGCTCCTTTAGGCTGATAGAACGCCTATTATTACGAGTACCCATAACGCTTTTACTGTCCTTTCGCTTTCTTGACCAGTGAGTTTCGCATGGCTGATAACGCAAAGCAAGCCCATTTTAGAAATACCTACTTGACGTGTTATTAGGCTATGGTGTATACATAGGATGCTTTAGTAAATCGTTTTACTAAAGCAATATCATGCTATTGAGGAAGGGTCAGCGACAAGCTGTGATGATTCTTCACACGGCTGAATCTTTGCTGCTTTCTAGAAAAGCACCCGATTTTATCCTCAATCCATCCAGGGCGGAATAAGAGCCAATATTTTCAATAGTGTCAAAAAAATTTAATTGTCGATCCATTTGATAATTCCTCTGGGGCTTACTCCAGCCAGCAGGCTGCAAAAATTTTCAGTTAGGCAGGTGATCATCATGTGTAATATGAATAAGCGGCTTCCCTGTATTACAAGTGCTGTCCTATCTGTTCTCGTCCTATTGATGGCAGTGGTTACTGTGAATGCACAATTCAAAGCTGGTGTACAAGGATTTGTAACCGATGTTGATGGGGCTGTCATTGAGAGAGCGACGGTCTCGGTTATTAATCAGGAGACGGGTAAGGAGCAAACAATTACTACCAATTCGCAGGGGTTTTACCGTGTTACTGGATTGCCACCGGGCAGCTATAAAGTGAGTGTAGAGTTCGAAGGATTTAAGAAGAAGGTTAACGATAACGTTATTATTAATGCGGAAGCACTGCAGCGAATAGATTTTATACTTGAAGCTGGCGAACTGTCTGAAGTAGTGACGGTCAATAGCAATGCAGAGGAGGCAAAGGTTCAAACCGAAAATGCTAACATTGATCGCGCCCTTACTAACCGTGAAATTCTACGCTTACCACAAAGTGGGCGTGATCCTTACCAACTACTTCGTCTAACCCCTGGAGTCTTTGGCAATGGTGCACGCACTGGCGATGGTAGTGCCTCTAATCTTGTCAATACTACTGGGCCAGGAGGCTCTAATACATCTATTTTTCAGGTAGAAAACCAAGTCCCTATCAGCGCTAATGGTCAACGTGTTTCTGCCAACAATTATCAGATCGATGGTGTGAGTGTTAATAGTCTCTCTAATGGCGGCGCCGCCGTTGTTACTCCCAATCAAGAATCCGTCAAAGAAGTAAGCATAGTATCAAGCTCCTATTCGGCAGAGGATGGTCGCAACACTGGTGCACAGATCAAAGTCGTTTCCCAAAACGGCACTAACGAATTTCATGGTAGCGCGGTGATTAAGTACAACGACCCTGACCTGAATGCCTTTAATAAGTTTGGCGGTATCACCGGCAATCCCAAAGTGAATGCTCCGCCAGTGCGAGTTGAGCAGCTCTTACGTCAGTTCGCGGGTAGTGTTGGTGGTCCAATCATTAAAGAAAAGTTGTTCTTCTTCTTCTCTTTTGAAGGTCTGCGTAGCAACAATACTAATTTTGCCAATACATTTATAGAGACATCTCAGTATCGGCAATTGGTCATTGCCCAACGACCTGGCAGTGTAACAGCAAGAATCTTCCAATCGCCCGGTATCGTACCGCGTATAGCTCAACTATTGGGAGCTGATTGCTCAATTTTCGGCAATGGTACTCCTTGCCGAATGGTTGCAGGTGGATTGGATATCGGCTCATTGGTTGGTCGCCTAGGTCAGTATGTACCTTTCAATATGCCAGCAGGAGGAGGATTGGATGGCATTCCGGATATACAGTTTGTACAACTAGCTCTTCCCAATATCACACGTGGCGACCAGTATAATGCTCGCTTTGACTATAATCGAGGTTCAACAGATCGTTTTGCTGTTAGCATGTATTTCACACGTCGTAATGATTTTCTTAGTGATGCTGGTGGTAGAAGCCGCCCAATGGCTGACCTTACCTTTAAGCCATTAAACTCGGCAGCCACGGTAACGTGGATTCGCACTATCTCGCCAACAGTAGTCAATGAAGCACGTGCTAACTTCACACGCTTTAGTTTTAATCAGGCTGATTCTAACCAAGATGTGAACTTCGGCATACCACGAGTAGAAGTCGAGTCGCTGCCTTTTGACCGTATTAGATTCGGCGTAAATCGCTCCGAGACCACGCCTGCTAAATTCGCTCAAAATACCTTTGAAGTGCGTGATACTTTAAGCCTGGTACGTGGTAATCATGGTCTGAAATTTGGTTTTGAGTTTCGTAGAGAGCAGGACAATAACAATCTCATAGGTGGTGCACGACCGATCTATTCATTTGCTGGACTGTTCAATCTCGCCAATGATACACCTATCTTCGAAGCGATCAATGTTGATCCAGCCACTGGCCTACCAGCCGATGCACAACGCTACTTTCGCACCAGCACCTACAGTTACTTTATTCAGGATGATTGGAAATTCCGGCCAAATATCACTTTCAACATAGGGCTGCGTTATGAATACTTCACTCCTCTTAGAGAAGCAAAAGGTCGCATCTCTAATCTCGCTTTTGGCACAGGTGCGCGTGCATTACTGGATGCCAAGTTGGTTTCTTTGGATGAACTCTTCCAACCTGATCGCAATAATTTTGCCCCTCGCTTTGGGTTTGCCTGGAGCCCAAAAGTCTTTAACAACAAAGCGGTGTTGCGTGGTGGCTTTGGCATTGCCTACAATCGCACACCTGGTGTGTTGTTTAGTAATACTCGTGGTAATCCGCCCTTCTTTGCACGCTACTCTATTTGTTGTGGAACCGCCGGCTCACCTCAAGACAACTTTGGCAGCCCTTTTGCTGAAGGTCGTATCATCTATACCATAGGCGCCAACAATTCTCCGCTTAGCTTCCCTGTTAATGCTGGTTTGGCGCAAGGAATCGATCCCATAACAGGCGGTATAAGGAACAATACAGTTGAAATCTATGCTACAGAATCCCGCTTGCCCAATGCTTATCTCTACAGTTATTCGCTTGATGTTGAATATCAGTTGCCCTGGAATCTAGTGGCTTCTGTTGGCTATCAAGGCAGTAGTGGTCACAAGTTTATTCGCCTTATCAATGGTCCATTGTTCTTTGAGACCAATGCGAGATTTGATCCTGTTTTTATATTGCGACCTGATGTGAACACCAATTACCATGCCATGCTGCTACGATTAACACGTGGCTTTGCCAATGGTCTTAGGTTCGATGCCAATTATAGATGGGCCAAGAGTATTGATACACTCTCTTTTGAAGGCCCTGGTGCCGTAACCAATCAGACCAACCCTGGAGATCTTGCTTCCGAGCGTGGCCCTTCAGATTTTGATACTACACACTATTTTGTGCTGTCTGCTCTGTGGGATTTACCATTCTTTCGAGGTCGCAATAATTGGGTTGAGAAATTGTTAGGTGGCTGGCAGATTAATGGTATCCTGACAGCACATACTGGGTTTTCATATACTCCAAAGATCTTCCGCGACTTAAGACAACCGAGTGGAAGAACATTTGGACCAATTCGCCCACCACTATATTTTGGTGGTGCAAGAAATGACAGTAGTGATGAAGCTTTTCTAACCGGTAATAATTTTCCTGGAGGTGGCGCTAAGTTCTTCCTTATCGATTCTGGATCTCCTGGTATTGGAAGAAATTCGTTTCGTGGACCTAGATATGGAGCGCTTGACCTAAGCATTGTTAAGGAGATTAAGTTCAGCAATATTCCAAAACTCGGTGAGAGAACTAAACTAGAACTTAGAGCCAATCTCTTCAATGCTTTGAACAGTCTTAACCTGGCGCCTATTGGTTTCTTTGATGCTGGCGCGATAGTAGATAACCCAAACTTTGGGCGTTCAATGGCTGGTCTAGCTGGTCGTGTTATTGAATTTCAAGCTCGATTCAGTTTCTAGCTGGCTTTTTCTAATTAGGTATATATTAGAGATTTCGCGCATACACTGGGTTAATTCGAATATTGTTACCCTTTGTGCGAAATCTCGTCTATCCATATCTTGCCCAAGCGGCATATTAAATAACGATGGAACGCAATAACATGAAGCTAACGCAAGGAATCATCCTTTCGCTTATTCTTTTGTTTATCGCTTCAACGCTTCCTTCCATCGCGTTGCCTCGATATAATGTCGAGGAGAGAATTGACCTATTGCTTTCACAGATGACCATAGAAGAGAAGCTTGGACAGCTTCAGCAGCTCGACGGTTTTGCAGAAGGTGGCTATCGTCCTGAACATCCTGAAATGATCCGAAAAGGATTGCTAGGCTCTACGCTTAATGTGCGCGGTGCGCAACGCACTAATGAACTCCAACGTATCGCAATGACCGAGTCGAGATTGAAGATTCCAATGCTATTCGCTTTTGATGTGATTCATGGCTATCGCACAATCTTTCCCGTTCCACTTGGTGAAGCGAGTAGTTGGGATCCTGCCGCAGTCGAGCGCGCCGCAAGCATTGCCGCAGCAGAAGCCGCTTCTGCAGGAGTACGCTGGACATTTGCTCCTATGGTAGATATTGCCCGTGATGCGCGCTGGGGGCGTATTGTTGAAGGCTCAGGCGAAGATCCTTTTCTAGGCGCAGTGATGGCAAGTGCACGCGTACGTGGGTTTCAGGGTAATGATTATAGCGCTGCAGAAAAAGTAGTGGCTTGTGCTAAACATTGGGTCGCATATGGAGCTGCCGAGGGTGGGCGCGATTATAACACTACTGATGTTTCTGAAAGAATGCTGCGTGAGATCTACTTTCCACCATTCAAAGCCGCTGTTGATGCAGGTGTCGGCAGTTTTATGAGCGCTTTTAACGACATTGATGGTGTGCCTGCTTCCAGTAACCCTTTCACGCTAACCAGGATCTTGCGTGGCGAATGGAAATTTGATGGCATTGTTGTTAGCGACTATGAATCTGTGAAAGAACTGATCAATCATGGATTGGCTGCCAATGGTATGGAGGCAGCAAGTTATGGTCTCAACGCAGGTGTGGATGTCGAGATGGTAAGCCGTCTATACAATCAGCATGGCCTACAGTTGATCAAAGAAGGCAAGTTCTCTATGGCAACAATTGATGAGGCAGTGCGACATGTATTACGCATTAAATTCAGGCTTGGCCTGTTTGATAGACCTTACACTGATGGGTCACGCGAGGCTAGTGTAATCTTGAGACCTGAACATCTGGCGGCTGCGCGTGAAATTGCTGCACGCTCAATGGTGTTACTTAAGAATGAAGGGGAGATCTTACCATTAAATAAAGATATTCGATCAATTGCTGTGATCGGCCCTCTTGCCAACGATCAGTTATCACCAATGGGATCATGGTTTGGTGACGGTCGTAAGGAGGATGTTGTAACTTTGCTGGCGGGAATTAAAGCCAAAGTCTCTCCAACAACTAAGGTCAGTTACGCAAGAGGTTGCGAAATTACAGGTGAACAGACGACTGGCTTTGATGAGGCTGTTCAACTTGCCCGTGAAGCTGATATCACTATTGTTGCAGTAGGTGAGTCAGCCGATATGAGTGGTGAAGCGGCATCGCGTAGTTCGCTTGATCTACCAGGTCGCCAGTTAGACCTAGTCAAAACTTTGCACACAACTGGCAAACCGATAGTAGTAGTATTGATGAATGGTCGCCCACTAACGATCAATTGGATAGCCGAAAACGTGCCGGCAATTCTGGAAACTTGGTTTGCTGGCAGTCAGGCAGGCAATGCGATTGCTGATCTGCTTTTTGGTGATGTGAATCCAGGTGGTAAACTGCCTAGCACCTTTCCGCGTACAGTAGGACAGCTACCCATCTATTACAATCACAAGAATACCGGTCGTCCTCCAGATGCCAAAAACAGATATACATCGAAATATCTTGATGTCGAATGGACGCCGCTTTATCCATTCGGCTATGGATTAAGCTATACACAGTTCAGATTATCAAATTTGCAATTGAGTGCGTCACATATTCAGCCTAATGATGAATTGACAGTCTATGTTGATATCGAAAACATTGGTAAGCGTACTGGTGATGAGGTTGTTCAGCTTTACATACGAGATATGATAGCCAGTGTCACACGACCTGTGAAAGAATTAAAGGGATTCCAGCGTGTCACTCTTAAAGCTGGCGAGAAAAAGCGTCTAAAATTTATCCTCACGCCTCAACACTTAGGCTTTTACAACCGTGAGATGCGTTTTGTCGTTGAGCCAGGAATGTTTAAGATCTTTGTTGGCAATAGTTCGCTAGGTGGGCTTGAGGCAAATTTTGAAGTACAATGATTAATGAGGAAGATAATGAAATACACAACAAGCTTAATAATTGTGCTGATCACGACAATAGTATTATGGGGATGTGCCAGTGGGCCACCAGAAGGTGGAGAAGCAAATAATACTAAACGATCTGGTGCCCTGCGTATAGGCTTCTCTATGGATACTCTTAAAGAAGAGCGATGGCAACGTGATCGCGATATTTTTGTTGCCTACAGTGAGAAACTAGGTGCAGAGGTGAGTGTGCAAGCTGCCAATGGTGATGATGCTACACAGACACAACAAGCAGAAAACCTGCTCACACAAGGGGTCGATGTGTTGGTGGTGGTGCCGCATAATGGTGAAGTTGCGGCTTCGATTGTAGAATCTGCCAAGCGACAGGGAGTGCCAGTTATCAGCTATGATCGGCTGATTCTTAACAGCGATGTTGATCTATATATCTCTTTTGACAATGTGAAAGTTGGCGAGTTGCAAGCACGCTACCTGCTTGAGCATGCACCTAAGGGTAATTATGTGCTGATTGGTGGTTCGCCTACCGACAATAATGCCAAATTGTTACGCGATGGACAGATGAAAGTGTTACAACCAGCCATTGATAAAGGTGAAGTCAAAGTGGTTGCCGATCAATGGGCGCGAGAGTGGCAGGCCAGTGAGGCGCTTAAGCATGTCGAGAATGCCCTTACCCGAGTAAATAATGATATTGTCGCTGTGGTTGCCTCCAATGATGGTACAGCGGGCGGTGTGGTTCAGGCGCTGGAAGAGCAGAAACTGGCTGGCAAAGTAATGGTTTCTGGTCAGGACGCCGATCTTGCTGGTGTTCAGCGTATTGTCGAAGGTACGCAATCGATGACGGTTTACAAGCCAATTAGATCACTAGCAGAACAGGCTGCAGAAGCAGCCATTGCATTAGCTAAAAAACAGTCGATAAAAACTAATGCCACTGTTAGTAATGGCAAGAAAGATGTACCATCCATTCTACTTGAACCAATTATTGTTGATAAAAAGAACATTGTCGAAACAATAGTCAAAGATGGTCACCACAAGATGGAAGATATATATCGTAATGTACCTCGTGAAAAATGGCCGCAACAATCGCAGTCTAGCACAAGCGGACAATAGCATATCCTTGCAACAGGAGTAGGCTTTGCAAAATTTTTTAGGACGTCCAGCTATTCTTGAAATGGTTAATATCACCAAGGTTTTTCCTGGTGTACTTGCGCTTGATGGCGTAACCTTCAATCTTTTTGCTGGAGAGATTCATGCTCTTGTAGGAGAGAATGGTGCTGGCAAGTCTACTCTGATGAAGATTCTTGGGGGCGTTTACCATTATCCCAATTATGATGGTGAGATCCGTATTAACGGACAGGTAAAAAGATTTAGAGGAGTACATGATGCTGAGGCGGCTGGTATCGCCATTGTCTTTCAAGAATTGTCACTGGTAAAAGAGATGACGGTTGGGGAGAATATTTTCCTAGGTTGTGAGCCTCGCCGCTTTGGCATCATTCGTTGGAATGAACTCTACGCAGGCGCGCAACAGTTGCTTGGTAAGCTTAACCTTGCTATTGATGCCCGCACTCCTGTCTGTAACTTAGGAATTGGTCAGCAACAACTGGTTGAGATTGCCAAAGCACTATCGCATAACGCTAGTATTCTTATCTTAGATGAGCCGACTGCCGCGCTTACTGATAATGAAGTTGATACACTGGTGGCAATTCTTAATAATTTACGTACATGCGGAGTTGGTATCATCTATATATCCCACAAACTCGAAGAGGTATTCCGCCTAAGCGATCGTATCACGGTATTGCGAGACGGGCGTACGGTAAGCACAGAAGCCACTAATAAACTGGACGAGCAGCGTGTTATCGCACGTATGGTAGGCCGGGAAGTAAACAATTTATATCCAAATTCTCAACGTCATATCGGCGATGTTGTCTTTCAGGCAACCAACATCACAGTAGCAGATGCCAATGTAGTCGGAAAGACGCTTGTTAAAGGAGTAAGTTTCAGTGTTAGGCAAGGCGAGATACTGGGGATTGCCGGGCTGATGGGTGCCGGTCGCACAGAGCTATTGCTAGCACTATTTGGTGCACACACTGGGCAGGTTAAAGGCGAAATAGTTCTTGATGGCTGGCGGGTGCAGATAAAGAGCCCTGTTGATGCGATCAAACAGGGGATTGGGTTTGTTACTGAAGATCGGAAAAGATTTGGCCTAGTGTTAGATCAAACGATACTAGACAATATGACACTAGCAAGCCTAACTCAGGTGTCGGGCCGTTTTATCACCAATAGAGAGCGAGAAATGGCAACTGGTGAGCGAATGGCACAAGACTTACGTATTAAAGCGAACTCTGTCTTAATGGTTGCAGAAACACTTTCTGGTGGCAATCAACAAAAAGTAGTATTAGCTAAATGGCTATTAACTAAACCACGAGTACTTTTTCTTGATGAACCGACACGTGGTATTGATGTAGGAGCAAGACAAGAGATCTATGCTCAAATTGATCGTCTAGCCCAAGAAGGCTTAGCAATAGTTTTAGTCTCATCAGAACTACCCGAAGTGCTTGGTCTTGCCGATCGAGTACTGGTCTTGCATGAAGGGCGGTTTACTGGTGAATTTACACGCGAACAGGCAACACCAGAGGCAGTAATGGCCTGTGCTACTGGACATCAGCAACGGGCAGATATTCAATAAAACTTTAATTGAGGTAGATGGTTTATGAGTAATAAGGTTATTCAACCTGCATCTATTACCATTAACACAATTAATATCCCAACTACCTCACTGCGCGCCTATACAATGGTCTTTGCCCTGGTTGCGGTATGGATAATCTTTGCCTATGCTACAAATGGAATATTTCTTGAGGCACGCAATTTCTCTAACCTAATCAGACAAACATCTGTCACTGGAATGCTGGCTGTCGGTATGTTGATGGTAATTGTTACTAGGCAAGTCGATCTATCGGTTGGTTCACTAGTTGGCCTTACTGGAGGGATTGCTGCAATTGTACAGGGTTGGTTAGGCTTAGGGCTGGTGCCATCACTAGCTGCTGGTGTTATTGTCGGTCTAGCGATAGGTGCGCTACAGGGCGGACTGGTCGCCTATGCTAATATTCCTGCTTTTATCGTTACGCTGGGTGGTTTGTTAGCCTGGCGTGGTGTCATTAAAGGCATCAGTAAAGGTAAGACTATTCCTATTGGACTACGTTCATTTAAAGCTATTGGTCAAGATTATCTCACTCCTGCTGTTGGTGTAACAATTGCAATATTGGCTATTGTTGTAGTGGTGATAATGGTTATTAGAAGAAATCGCACCCGGCGTCAACATGGACTAGTCACTGCCAATCTATTAACTACTTTTGCGCACATTACTATTCCTTCTCTATTTATTATTGCATTCATTGCTGCGCTTAATTCTTATGCAGGCATGCCAATACCAGTAATCATCTTCTTCTCCATTGCTTTGCTGGGAGTGTTTATAACTCAGAATACAGTTTTTGGTCGTTATCTATATGCCATTGGCGGAAATCCTGATGCTGCTCGTCTATCTGGCGTTAAATTGAATCGCCATATACTAGCAGTCTTTTGTATTATGGGAGCATTAGCTGGTGTTGCTGGTACTGTATATACCGCACGTGTAGGTAGTGCATCACCAGATGCTGGTCAACTTTTAGAACTTGACGCTATCGCTGCTTGTGTCATAGGTGGTGCAAGTCTTATGGGCGGACGTGGAACAATCTTTGGCGCCTGCTTGGGAGCACTATTTATGGCTAGTTTAGATAATGGTATGTCACTTAAAAATGTACCAGATTTTACTCAAGATATCGTAAAAGGGGCGATCCTAGTCATCGCGGTTGGGTTCGATATGCTCAGCCGCCGTAAGAGTTGACTGGACTGTATCCCTCAAGAGTGTTACTCAACATCAGGTTTTTGTCTTTAATAACTCGCTATCTAGCCACATTAAAGCAACCAGCACACACTGGTGTATTATGTCACGAGAAAATGGCATAATAGTGATATGTTGAAATCATACTAAAATTGAGTGCAATACAACTTAGCACGAATGTTAGGCAGTTTATTATGGATACGACTCGACGTAGTTTTATCACGATGATGGGAGCAGGCGCCGTCGCCATAGCTCTTCCAGGCGACACTTCGTGGAAAGGAGAAACAAGAATGTATGGTCTGATTGGGCGGCTTAAAGCTGTTTCAGGAAAACGTGATGCTTTGATCTCAATTTTGCTGGGAGGTATCTCTGACATGCCTGGCTGTCTTAGCTATGTGGTTGCACATGATCCAAATGATGCAGATGCGATCTGGATCACAGAAGTCTGGGATAGCGAAGCAAGCCATAAGGCATCACTATCATTACCGGCTGTGAAGCAGGCGATCTCGCAAGGAAAACCATTAATTGCCTCGTTTCACGAGCGATTTGAAATCACCCCGATTGGCGGTCATGGTCTCAAATGACAATCCATATCACATTAGTGATTGGTTGGAGAGAACGTCAAGATCAATGTTATTTATGCGAAAAGCATTGGTTAAAACCATTACCATTCTTTTATGCACGAATTTGTCAATAACGCCATTATTGGCAAATTCAATATACACTTTTGACCAAAATCAGATTATGAATAGTCAAAACCAAACCAACCGTGTCGAAGAGGAGATAATCCAACTTGAAAATGAGATCTTTGCAGCAATCAAGAATAAAGACTCAAAACGACTCAGCAAAATTTTGACTGATGATTTTGTTTATCGAAGTCCAGGAAATGCGGAACAGAAGAAAGCAGAGTTCTTGAAGACGGTTGAATCAATCCCTATAACAATTCTTGCCATTTGGTCTGATGATATGAAACTTAATATTTATTCGGACGTTGCTGTAATGACAGGCACACAAAAAGCGAAAGTCCTACTTGCTAAAGATAAAGAGGTTATTGTTGCTACAGCATTTACAGATATATTTATAAAAAGACAGGAGAGATGGCTGCTTGTGCTGGCGCATGGAGTAGAGCTACCATCATCGTCAATTGATAAATGATCGATGCACATCTAACATCTTATTGTTCAACATCCAGATTTAACCGATTTCAGGTGTGCAGGCATATTGAAAGACACATTCATAGAACCTTTTTTATAAGAGTAAAGTTGATCTATCAGCTTAAACTCTGCATCACGATATTTAAGCCATTCTAATTGAGCAGCTTTTAAGGCTCTACTCTCCTCCGGAGTTAAGCTGTTACTTAGTTCACTATAAACTTTATTGAGTTGTTTATACTTATCCTTGTTTCTAGTAGTTGGCAGAGTCAAATGAATAGTCTAAGGAATCTGTATCCGTCCTATTGTGAGCAGGAACAGTTCTTACCGTTATCCTTGGATGCAGATAGCCTGATGTTATCGCTTCAATCCCATTGTGAGTGAGACTCTGTCTTATCTTTTCCTATACACATCGGTATTTAGGTACTTCAAGCCAGAGTCAGCCATCAACGTAACCACTTTGCCATTTGGCCCTAACCGCTCTGCTACTCGAATTGCAGCAATGACATTTGCTCCGGAAGATGTCCCTGCGAAGAGAGCCTCCTCACGCGCGAGACGCCTTGCCATGTCCTTCGCGTCATCTGTTTTGACTGCCAGGATCTCATCGACAAGAGTAGGGTCCCAGAGTGGAGGGGTATAGCCAATCCCGACACCTTCGATCTTGTGAGGCCCTGCCTTCCCTCCCAGCAATACTGACGATTCGGCAGGTTCGACGACAATAATCTTAATATTCGAGTTGTAGCGCTTCAGCACTGTGGCAACTCCACGCGAAGAAGCTGCTGTACCAACACAGTGAACGAAAGCGTCGATCTCTCCATTCGTTTGATTCCAGATCTCCTCGCCTAGCGAGTAGTAACCCGCAATGCTGTCATAGTTGTTAAGCTGGTCGGTCCAGTAAGTATGCGGCTCTTGGCTCAACCTACGAGCCGTCTCGATCATATCTAGGATCAGTTTCTTGGTAGTAAGACCTCCTTCGCTTTGGACGAGTGTAAGTTCCGCACCCAGTGCCGCCATTTGATCGAGTTTCTCCTGGCTGAATGCATCGGAGCTGACAATCTTAATACGATAGCCTTTGGCAGCGCAGACTAGCGCAAGCGATGCCCCTGTGCTGCCACCTGTATACTCGACGACAGTATCTCCCGGCTTCAATCGACCATCTTCCTCTGCCCGCGAAATCACAGTGTACGCCATACGATCCTTGACGCTGCCAGTGGGATTTTCCCATTCTAGTTTCACAAAGATATCCGCACACTCTGGTGGTATGACCTTACGAAGTCGAATCATTGATGTGTTTCCAATAGCGTGGAGAATATCCATAAACTACTTTCTCCCTATGTTGGTTTCTTCGACTTGCGCAGTCTAGCATGCAGATAACTCTTTGTCACCAAAGCTGGCATATTGCAGTAAAATAAAGTTACCAATAATGACACAGGGCTGGATAAATAAATGAGATCAGTTAAGGCCAAAGGTAGTAGAATAATTATCAAACAGATACCCATTCTATTATTTATTGCTGTTGGGATATTAAGTGTTCCTTTGTTTATTTTTGGATTAGCTAATACAATCTTACAGACCGGTGCTGAAGGAAGTACTTTTTCATTAATATTTGGATTAGTTTTTGGTTGGATAATGTTTGAATATGTTGCAACACGTGAAGAATTAATAATGAACTGGTTGTAAGTTTCACAAAACACCACAAAACTCTCTTAAGTTAATGAGCGCAAAAGCAATAAAATGGAAACCCATATGGCGTTGATGGATGAACTCCCAACGAATAACTAAGCGACGAAATT
>JBFLVQ010000139.1:0-16187 GCA_040758525.1 Acidobacteriota bacterium | reverse complement strand
ATGTTATTATAGCTTTAATCCATTAAAAGAATATCTTTAGTTGCACACAATATTGTCACGAAATAAGTTTAGCCTTCTTTTACTATTGAACTCATTTGAGGATGTCTTTAGAGATAGCTATGTATCGTTGTTGTATCTCACTGTTTCGTCTGATACTGCTAGCATTGATAGGAGTAACAAAGATAGAAAAAAGGGGAGAAAGCCTCCCCAATGCAAAAGGATTAGCAATTAATGGCAAGCCACATATTGGCTCACATACTAATCCCAATTTTCAAATCATTTACAGAAATAGGTGAAACAAGAGTTGATAGGCTTATAGTTTTGAGCATGTTTGAGGAGTCTATATGAAAGAGGTTGATCAATCATTAAGATCTTTTTTAATGGAAGCTGCACAGGCACTAGGAGGGCTGACTGCTGTTGTAACGGTAGGAATGGCGACATTTTCTGCAAATGCAAAATCGCTAGAGACAACACCCGTCGATGCTCTGCTAAGTTCAAAATCACTGGAGGATACCACGCCGAAGAAGCGAATGGGAATGGTTATTGATTTAAGACGGTGTACTGGATGTCGGGCTTGTACGGTTGCATGTAAATCAGAGAATGAAGTACCGCTAGGATACTTTCGTACCTGGGTAAAGTTGACGGAAGTGAGTGATACCAACCAGAGCGAGAGGTTACGCAGACAATTTCTGCCGATCTTTTGTAATCATTGTGAAAACCCTACCTGTGTTCAGGCCTGTGAACCTAAAGCTCTACAAAAGCGTGCGGATGGCCTAGTCTTTATTGATAAGAGCATTTGTGATGGGTGTGGCACATGTATAACTTCCTGTCCTTATCAAGCCCTCTACCTTCATCCCCAGACAGGGTTAGCAGATAAGTGCAATCTTTGCAAACACAGAACCGATGAAAATCTCCCCACTGCCTGTGAACAGACCTGTGTAGGAGGCGCTATTTATGTAGGTGATCTGAATGATCCGGAAAGCCGGCCTTCAAAACATCTTAAGAGTGTTCCTGCAGATGTGCCGGTTAAACAGTTAAAACCGGAAACAGGCAATGGACCAAATATCTACTATATTGATCCTGAAAATAGAACCGGACAGGCAAATGTTGGTGGTGTTCAGCGACTTGAATATGTACATCCTGAACAGTTTGTTAAACCTGATCCTAATGATCCAAGAGGACGTAAGAAAGTTACACCAAAGACTAAACATTCTAACAATAAAAGGCGGCTCAGCAGTTAAACTTCGTGTTAACTAGTTAAGAGCCGAGAATGGCGCCGACAAACCAATATTGTAGATATCACTTGGCTTAAGAATTATCATCCTGCGCGAACCAGACTAAAAAGTAATTTTGAGGAGAATAATGAATATTTCAAGACGTTCGCTATTAAAACTTGGCCTTGCTACTAGCGGGGCAGCTTTGATTGGACCAATATTAGAATCGACTCAGACTGTTGCTGATTCTGTTGCTCAGCCCGGGGAAAAGCTGGAGATTATTCCATCGATGTGCCAACAGTGCAGCACAGTCTGCGGCATTATCGGATATGTCAAGAACGGCCGACTGGTAAAAATAGATGGCAATCCTGAAGATTGGAATAATCGTGGACGCGTTTGTGCCAAGGGGCAGGCAGGCATTCTCAATGTCTATCATCCAGAAAGACTCCTCTATCCGCTCCGTCGTGTTGGAAAGCGTGGTGAGGGCAGATGGAAGCGTATAAGTTGGGATGAAGCAATGACTGAGATTGCCGATCGCTTAAAGAAGATTCGAGAGAGTGGCAAGCCAGAGGAGTTTGTCATACATCAGGGGCGCAATCGTTCCCCAGATATCTTCCAGCGTTTTATGAATGCTTTTGGAACACCAACACTTATTAGCCATCGTAATCTCTGTTCATCTAACAGACGAGCGGCGATTCGTACCTACATTTGGGAGTCTGAATGGGATACAGGCGATTATACCAACACAAAATATATTCTAAATTTTGGTTGTAATATCTATGAAGCACATCAAGGTGCCATTGGAGCACTGATGCGCGTTATTGATGGTCGTGTTAACAATGGCGCAAAACTCGTGACTTTTGAAATAAGACTGAGCCATACAGCAGGAGTTTCAGATGAGCATTTTATGCCATTTCCAGGAACTGATGGCGCGATTGCGCTTGCAATGGGCCATGTTATTATGCGAGATGGTTTGCATAATAAAGAGTTTTTAGACAAGTGGACCAATTATCCATCAGAGAAACTCTGGGAGCATCTAAAGCCATACACTCCAGAATGGGCAGAAAAATTGAGTGGTGTGTCGGCAAAAGATATTAGCCGTATTGCTATTGAATTTGCCAAAGCAGCACCAGCCTGCACAACAATGAGTAATCGAGGCTCTCATGCGCATCGCAATGGTTTTTACAATGATCGCGCAATTGTTCTGCTCAATGCGCTGGTTGGCAGTGTTGGCACAAAAGGTGGTTGGTGTTGGACTTCAGAATCATATGATGCCAATCGTTATAAAGTGCCAGATCCATCCCCTGAGGCAGTAAAGGTACGCAGTCTGTTAGAAGATCCAAAAGATTTTCCGCTCGCCAATACCTGGTCACGAATGAAAGTTGGTGGCAATTTTTATCATTGGGTAAAACAGGGCATTGGCAAGGTGCAGATGTACTGGACTTATAATGTCGATTCGCCCTTTACCTGGCCAGAGGGGCCATCAATTGCTATTGAAGTGCTAAAAGATGAGCAATTAGTTCCTTTCCATGTCTGTTTGAACCAACCCTTTATGTCTGAGACAGGGTTATATGCAGATATCATTCTACCTTGGACAACTTATCTTGAGCGTTGGGATGTTGATGCTCGTAATAGTCAGGATCTGATTCCATATGTTGGGTTGCGTCAGCCGATTGTTAAACCTCTTGGTGAATCAAAAGATGTTCGTGATATCTTCTATGATCTTGCCAACAGAATCGGGGGAGGAATGGAGCAGTATTTTGCTTATGGTAGCACTGAGACCTATATTCGTGAGCAGCTTAAGAGTGTTCCTAATGGTGGCCTTGAATATATGAAAAAACATGGGGTCTGGCGCGATCCAACTGCCAAACCAAATTATGAACCTTATAAGAAGACTATTAAGCCTGAGGATATGGAAGGAGCAAAGGTAGATACTACCACAGGCATCATTACCAAGTTTAATCCTAATACAAAAAGGGAAGAGGGTATTGGCATAATGATAGATGGCAAACCGGTGCGTGGGTTTAAAACCCCCTCAAGGAAATTTGAGATCTACAGTCAATTTATTGTTGATATAGGACTCAATAGAGATACTTCAAAACTCTCAGCCCTTGCTGCAGACAAGGCAAAACGTTCACCTGGTAATGATGTTGTTGTTAATCCATTGCCAATCTATGAGCCTATCCCTGCGCATCAGAATCTTGCTGATGATGATATGATTTTGACTACATTTAAATGGAATGTACATACTCAGGGACGAACGATGAATCAAAAATGGTTGGCAGAACTGGTTCATGAAAATCCTGCCTGGATTCATCCAAAAACAGCCAACAAGTATGGGTTAAAAAATGGTGATTGGATAGAGATCACTTCCTACCGCCCTAAAGATCCAACACAGATTAATGGCGATGGATCGATTGTAGGTGTTGGCAAGATACCTGTAAAGATTACCAAAGGTGTACATCCACGTGTTATCGCAATCTCAAATAGCTGTGGCCATTGGGAATGGACAAATGTTGCAAAAGCCATCAGAGCAAGCCATAAGCAAGGTCGCACATTTGAGGTTGCAATGGACTCTGAAATGGTTGATCTTGACACAGAAAATAATCTCTGGTGGGAAGGTAAAAATGGCTGGAATTTAAATGCTATTTATCCTGCCTACACAGATCCAGTAACGGGGATGCAGGCATGGCACGACACCGTAATCAAAATTCGCAAATTAGCACCAATAACTCCAAAACAGTCTGGCAAACCGAATCACAAGAGGAGAGCATAGCGATTGCACATGGACGGGAATGCTGTTATCAACTGCTCTCCCGTATTTTCCAACGTGAGATAGATCTGGAATTGATATGCTCTTTAATTAATGGCTCTGCCAACCCTATTGCGCTAACACTTGGTCTTGAGCCTTATCTTTTGACTAAATTAGGGGATGAAGCCAGTATCCTTGATGCTCTCGCCGTCGATTATTGCCAACTCTTTATTGGTCCTGTAGG
This sequence comes from Acidobacteriota bacterium, assembly GCA_040758525.1. GTDB lineage: Bacteria > Acidobacteriota > Blastocatellia > Chloracidobacteriales > JADJPF01 > JBFLVQ01. Next base: position 11,977 of record JBFLVQ010000139.1, on the reverse strand, counting down.
TCATCATCCGCCCTGTCAATCGATCTGGACGGGAGAACCACAACTGTGGGGACAGACAACTGTGGAAGTGAATAATTTACTGCGCCGATTAAGGTTGCGTATACCTGATAGCAGCACAGATCAACCAGATCATATATGGGTGATATTTTCACTAATGGCTCATCTGGCTGACACTGAAGCCACCGCTTTGACTCATAATGATCATTCATTAGTAACCGCGCTGCGAGAACTAGAACGACATTGTTTGCAGAGGCATATAGTAGGCTGGGTAAATAGACTCTGCAAATGGATGGAAATAGCGGCAAAGGAACTTTTTTATAAGCGGCTTGCGGCCTCCACGATCTCTTTTATAAGCAGTGAAAAAAAGTTTTTGGGTAGAGAAAGAAAAAAGATGCTGCCGTCTTAAAATCAATTTTCATCATACCCGCAGGAACGCGGGGGAGTGCGCACCCAGGGGCAGATAAGACCTCTTGCGCTAATGAACCAGAGGCAAGCTCGCAAAATCATCAATGATGGAAGTCAACGCGAACCTGGTGTAGTAACTCTGTAGGATACTGTCGTGAGACAGCATCTCAAACCCAGCAAGCATTCGGCCTTTAGGCTTTGTCATTACCCAAATCTTTTTTGGTATGAAGAGGCGAGAAAAGCAAATATATTTGTTTTCAACAAATCTTCTTCACGAGATTTGGGTAAAGACAAACGCCTTTAGGCCAGTGAGGTTCACTGAGGGCTCCTCTGCAACGCTATAGGACAGCTGTGGCCTTGATCTCCACCAGCAGCCCAGGCATGGATAGGGCAGATACGCCAATGGCCGTCCAGGCAGGGTAATCTTTTGTGAAATACCGATTCTTCACTTCCAGAAAACGCATGATATCACGCATGTCCGTATGGTACGTGACCAAGTCCACGACGTTTTCCAGGGTGGCGCCTGCCGCCGCAAGCACCGCCTTCAAGTTTTCAAACGCCTGGGTATACTGCGCTTCTGCCCCTTCAATGACTTGCAAATTTTCATCGCGTCCCAACTGGCCGGAAATGTACAAGGTGTTGTCTACTTTCACTGCAGGGGCATAATGGAACTTGTCAACCAGACTCTCCATCCCTTTGGGGATAATAATTTCACGCTTGGCCATGCAAAATCTCCTTTCCGACTACGTAGAAACATTGATCTCAAAAAAGCTCAACACTGCAGAGTTAAAACTCGTAGGGACATCCTCAGCGATCATGCACTCAACAGTTCCCCATAACAGAAACATGGGAGCATACTGTCGTGTACGCCAATCCATAGGGCCTCACCTCCTCTCAATCCGCAAGCTGCGGCCTAACAACAGAGTATAAGCCGGAATGAAAAGCAGACCACAATGAGACAAAGCCGAACAAAGGATCTACTTCTCAGTTTCGGCTTGCATGTAATGTTAGGTAGCGTTCTTAATTTCACTCTACGCATTACTCTTGACTTGGCTCATTCGTTGACGCAACTGCCGTTAACTTCCATTTGCCTTCTCGTTTTTCATATGTTTCCATCCAAGCAAAGATTGTTTGGTACTCCCGCTCTACTCCATTGTTGTCTTTTGCTTTCAATCGTACTCTTTTTTGTACTATAGCATATGCCATGCTTGCATCTTCAGATACTCGAATGATTGGTGGCGATATGTTGTCCCATTCTATGAATGATGATTGATCAAAATAGGGCTGTAATCTGTTGATGCTTTGTTCTCGTGTTGGGCTTTCTATTTTACCTGCTTTCACATTGATATAATCATCTGAGAACATTGATACGAGCAGACCAGCATCTTTATTAAAATGTGCCTTTCTTTGTAATTCCTGCAACCGCATTATTTCAGCCTTATCCTTGTCAATATCTATGGCGCGACGATAACCCATTGTAAAACAGATTATCAATGGAATAATGGAAAGCCAATAATATTTCTTCATCATTCTTCCTTTCCTTTATCTCAGCAAGTTTTGTGGGATAAGCCACATAACTCTAAACCACCCCTGCGAGGCGTTGTAGCGTGTTCAACAATGTGGCAAGGAGCAGCATTAGCAAACCATTGGCGTTAGCAGTGAGAAAGAGTGTGTAAAACTAACCTTAGAGATGTAATTGTACTCTAACACTCTCTATTATGATAGGCTTGTCATCAGCTTTTATTCGCAACACATCAGTCATTAGGTTTGTTCCTAAGAAGAGCTTGAGCTATCGCTTCTATCAGAGTTTCCGGAACTATTCGAGTTTTCTCTTCTTTTTTAAGCGCGTGCCATCGAATATGATGACTCTGTATTAGCCTCTTGGCCCACTTCACGCTTTCCGCATCCTCTGGAGATCCTACGATGAACGTCCGTTTGGTTGGGTTTTTCAGATACTCTTGGAAGTAATAGCCAAACTCCCATCGTGTCGTAGGCCCTATGTTTGCCCCTAATATTCCACCTTTTTCTTCTGTCCAGTAGGTCGATAACCAAAATACTGTGATGTCGCATAAATTCAGGTATTGCCACTCCCAAGGTATCTGCTTATTCATTACATCATCATACTTTGGTTGGCCTGTTTCAATGTTTATGTCTGACCATCTCCCTGTTTCAGGCTCAGGTGCAACTACTGCCATACTTGGGTCGAGTCGTTCATCCGATACAAGTTTCTCAATTACTATTCGACGCCATCCATTTTCCATCGCTCCGTCAGGCGGGGTAGGGCCTGCAAGGAATACGCCGAGTCCAGGATAAATGGTTGTGTGGTTTCTGGAAAATAGAACTCGAATTGGCTCATAATTACTCATATGCAATTGCCTCGCAATGGATCGGTCTCAAACTTTGCTATTCTGCTGATGCCGTTAAGCCATTTTCAGTATTCCGAAAACAATCTACTCTGACAAGATGACATTCCAGCTGTGTTTCACCTCGTGGTAGATCTCGAAAATATGCTTTAGATCCTTAAATGCCGCTGCTGTTTGTAGGAAGTAATAATCCCCTGCCTGCGAACCCCAACCATCAGGTATTTCTATGACCGTGTAACCTTGATAGTCTTTCAACTCACCAAACATAGCAGAATACCGCGAGACAGCTTTACAGGCCCCGTTCAGATTATCTGATGCATTTTTCTCTTCTTCAGGCAAGACATAGACTACAAGCCTTTTCGCTTCGTCTTTGATCTCTTTGAACTTTGCCACTGCTATATCGATTCGCCAAGTAGCAACCTTACTCTTAAAAGTAAAAATGGTTAAGCCGTCCTTACTTAAGCTGTTCTGTCTTGCTCCACCACAAGCCACCACATACCCAGTAGGGACGGTTACCGCCAACTCATAAGTAAATGACGTATTATTGTCGTAGGCATTACTTAAGACTCTTATAGGAAGCCTGCGCTAACATAGGATATGCCAATGCATCAGGGCGTAATAGTGAGTACTGCTCGCTGATCCTATCCTTGACGTAATCCCAAACCTCTGGATAACCATAGATCGAACTGCTATAGCTAATAGTGAGATAAATTGTTGCTCCAGGAGGCATATCACTACCAAAGCAATTAACCTTGTTCGTATTAGTGAATGGGTGTATGGGCATTAGCCCGCTCAAACTCGTCAGTCTTCCTTTCTCACTTCCTTTCTCAAATTGATGAAGAGCATGACTGCGGCATAATTGAATTCGCTAGCAGTATCAAGCGAAAGCCCCTCCTTTCTAGGTTAAAATACTACTAAAGTGCCCCAAAATGGAAAAATTCTCAGTCCAGTATTTTGAAAAAATACTAGTGAGCTCAATAAGAATTCCCCTCAAGAGATTTATTTTATTTCCCTAAACAGCTTAAGGAAGCGGCCATTCTCCATTCCTTTCAATTATATGTAACTGCATTCTTGCCATACCACACCATTGACATTGATCCCAATGGACAACTTCGGCAATAGCTGAACATTCTATCTTGCTCTCTGAGTTATCACTTAAAAAGATGGTAAGAAGAGTACCATTGATAAATGGTGTGTTGCTGTAGAGCATTATAGAGGTTTGATAGATATCAGCCATTAAACTAAATTTTTCTTGCTGATAAGTTTTTACTTCTATCATTCTTCGAACATACTGATTTCCATCCAAGCCACGTAGACAGTTGCGCCAGCCCATATTGAGGTTAAGATAGGTTTCCATAACCATCTCTTTTTCCTTTCAATTTGATTGGATTAATCACCATTGACTAACAAGTTTTAATTACTAAACAAGGGATTCAAATAATTTAGAGCAATAATTGTACCAAGCAAAAAGATGAGCTTTTATCCTTGGCCAGCCCTTTTTAGCTGAAATTTTGCCCCTGCCGCTATACTAGATTATCACCGGTTAGATCCTGCTGAGGAATTTTCACAGTCTTGATGGGAATAATTTCCCACTAACTACCATTATGCGTGATGAGCTTCAGAAGTTTGTGTAAAGCGTTTTGGCTGAATCAGAACCAGGAAAAATCGCCACCTCTCCATCATCATCTGAAAATGGCAATGGTGTAATGATGCGAATTAATTCACATTACCAGTATGGATTATTCCACAGTTTCCCCAAATTACAGCGCGATTCCTGGCCATTTATGGCTGGCACATCTATTGCATAACAATGGTGTGGATTTAGTGTGCCTTTTTCACTGAGCCAATAAAGAAAGATCTCTACTGTTTACTTCAAGCCTTCCTCTCACGGTTTTGAGGGAGAGTTTAGCGTAAACCTATTGTCATTGAAGTTGTATCCATACCAACCGGATCGAACAAAACAACTCGAAAGGGGGAAGTTGGAAAATGAGTAAGCAGAGTCAGCTCTACCGAATTAAACTGGCGTGCATTGCCTTCTCTGTTTGGGTTACCATTGTAATAAGCTTCTCCACCGGCCCAAGTGTTGCTTCTTCAATAGAAGACCAACAGAAAGAGAAGAAAACAGATGGTAAGAGAAAAACCCAGAAAGAGGATCCCAAAAGCACTGGCTGTTTATCTTGTCATGAAGGATCTGAATCCATGCACCAACAGAGTGGAACTGATTTCGAACTCGGTATCGGCTGCGTGGACTGTCATGGCGGTAATCCCGAACCCGCTATCTCTCCTAGTGATTCATTAGGCTCATCAACTTATAATGAGGTAAAAAAGAGAGCCCATGTTCATCCACGTCATCCCGAAGCTTGGGATAAAGTAAAAGAGCCTTTTTCGACTCGAAACCCAGAGCGTACTAATGCACTATTGGTACGCGAGAGCCCTGAGTTTGTCAGATTCATTAATCCTGGTGATTTCCGTGCTGCCATGATCAGTTGTGGCACAGCCAACTGCCATCCACAGGAAGTCTACTTCAATAGAAAGAGTTTGATGACTCATGGTGCAATGCTATGGGGTGCAGCACTCTACAACAATGGTTCTTATCCATTAAAAGATCCTCATTTCGGTGAAAGCTACAGTGTTGATGGTCGCCCACAACGCATTCAGACCATGCCTATACCTTCTGAGGAAGAAGTTAAAAAGAAAGGGGTATTACCGTATATTAATCCTTTGCCGAGATATGAGATGGCACAAGCGGCTGCGACCAATGTATTGCGTGTCTTTGAGCGTGGAGGCATTAGTAAACCCGGTGTGTTGCTGCCATCAGACATTGGTAGCCCCGATCCTGATGAGGATCCAGGCCGACTTGACATTAATGGTGGAAGGCTTTCTTCACGAGGATACGGTACAGCCACTCGTACTGATCCTGTCTTTCAAGGACTACAAAAGACTCGTCTGCTCGATCCATTGCTTCACTTTTTAGGCACTAATGATCAGCCTGGGGATTTTCGCTCTTCTGGTTGTACCGGCTGTCATGTTGTTTATGCCAATGATCGTGATCCAATACACTCAGCACATTTTGCTAAATACGGCAACCTAGGTAAAACTGAAACTGCAGATCCGACAATTAAGAAAGAGGAATCCGGTCATCCAATTAAACATGAAATGACCAACGGTATTCCCTCAAGCCAATGTATGGTCTGCCATATGCACCCAGGCACAAGCATGGTTCTTGGCTATTTTGGCTACACCTGGTGGGATAACGAGACCGATGGTGAGCATATGTATGCTAAAGAGCCAAACAAATTGAGCGAAGTGGAGAAGGAAATAATTCGTATTCGTAACCCAGAAGGTTCTGCAGTTAAGGGGTTATGGGGACAAGATGCTAATTTTCTTGCGGAAATATGGAAGGAAGTTAATCCCAAGCTTAAACATAGTCAGTTCGCCGACTTCCACGGTCATGGTTGGGTTTTCCGCGCCGTCTACAAGCAAGATAAGAAAGGCAACTTTCTTGACGAAAACGATAAGATAGTTGACTTCAACGATCCAGAAAAATGGAAGAAGATGGTGCAGATGCGTGATATACATCTTGATAAAGGAATGCACTGCGCTGATTGTCATTTCCGTAATGACAGTCACGGCAATGGCAACCTATATGGATCACCTCGTGATGCAATCGAACTTGATTGTGTAGATTGTCATGGCACAATCTACCAGAAAGCGAACCTGATCACATCTGGGCCAGCCGCTGGCCAAGGCCGCTTCAATGGCAAGGTAATTAACAAGAATGGTTTCAATATCGCAAACATTCGCACACCATTCGGAAAAAAGCTTTTTGAAGTTGATAAGAAGACTGACGACATCTATCAAAATTCGATGGTAACCAAAGGGTTGCGCTGGAAAGTGGTGCAAACTATCAACACTATAACTCCTGGCCATGCTGATTATGATGAGCAATCTCGCTTGGCCAAGACCATGCGCCGAGATGGCAAGACCTGGGGTGATCTACCGGATCCTAAGACGGAAGAAACAGAGCTTGCTCATGCAAACTCAAGAATGACCTGCTACACTTGTCATACTTCCTGGACTACGAGCTGTTTTGGTTGTCATTTAGAAATGCGCGCCAATAAACAGCGCCCATTACTCCACTTTGAAGATAAGAATCTCGCCAAAGATCAATCGAGAGAAATGTTCCGCAATTGGACATCCTATAACTATCAAGTGTTACGTAACGATATTTTCTTTCTTGGTATAGATGGTACCGTAACTGGGCATCGTATTGCTCCTGCCCGTTCGGCTTGTGCCATCTATGTGAGTTCGCAAAATGCGTTACGTGACTGGATCTACACAACACATCAAACCATATCAGCAGAAGGTTTCTCCGGCCAAGCATTCTCGACTTTCGTACCCCATACGGTGCGCAAAGAAGAGACAAAACGCTGTACAGAATGTCATGTATCCGCACAAAACGATAACAACGCCTGGATAGCTCAGGTGCTAATGCAGGGTACTAATCTGCTAAGCTTTATGAGCCGTTATATTCACGTTGCCGTTGGCCACCATGGGTTTGAAAGTATTGCCGTAGCTGAGCGTGACGAACCTCAAGCGATCATAGGCAGTAAGTTGCATGAATTGGCCTACCCAGAAAACTTTAAGACACTGAAGCGTCAAGGCGAAGGTTTCAAAGATCCCAAAACCGATCGATATGAACATCGCGCCAATGGCTCGAGTATTAACAGCCTTCAGCTAAGAGGAGAATATCTCTATACTGCCAATGGTACAGGGGGATTCCGCATTTACGATATGGCTCAACTGGATAACAAGGAATTTTCTGAGCGGATTGTCACAGCACCAGTTTCACCTATCGGTCAGCGGTTTTATGTAAAGAGCAAGAATGCGACTGCGATTGCGGCTCCCACAACAATGGCAGTTGATCCTACACGCAAACATTTCCCACAAAACGAAGAGGGTTCAATCCATATTATGTATGCTTTCCTCTATGGTACGGATAAAGAGGAGGGTTTTATTGTAATTGGTCCGGTTGGTACACTGCTAGACGGTGAGGCGCGCAACAACTTCATCAAACGTGCAGTAACCTTCAACCCTGACAACAAATTGAAAGGCGCTACTAATCTTACGATAGTAGGCACTTACGCTTATGTTTCCACCAATCATGGGCTCTATGTGATTGATATTAACGATCCAACTAATCCAAAGATCACGGCCGAGATCGGTGAGCCATTTCTTAAGCATCCACATTCGGTTGCAATTCAGTTTCGCTATGCATTCGTAACCGATGAGGAGGGTTTGAAAGTACTTGACGTAACCTCGCTTGATCAACCCAAGCCAGTTGATGGCGCCTTGGTGCCACTCGCTGATGCACATAATGTTTACGTCGCGCGTACCAATGCTTTTGTTGCTGCAGGCAAAGAAGGTTTGGTTATAGTTGATATTACCATCCCAACAAAACCGAAAATGGATCAGGTCTTCAATGCTGGTGGAGAGATAAATGACGCTCATGATGTCAAGATCGGCATGGTTGCCAACTCTGCCTTTGCCTTTGTCGCTGATGGACATAATGGCTTGAGGGTTGTGCAGATCATTGGTCCAGATGAGAATAATGATGTCTATGGTTGGAGTTCGCATCCTAAACCAAAATTGATTGCCACCTATCATACTGAAGGCGAGGCACTAACAATATCAGAAGGAGTTGATCGTGATCGTGCTGTGGATGAGAGTGGTAATCAACTTGCTGTCTTTGGTCGACGTGGTGCGCGTCCTTTCAACAAAGCAGAGATCGAGAAGATGTACTTGCGTAATGGCCAAGTTTACACAGTTACAGATGAACCGCCTGGACCACCACGCGAGTTCAATCCCATCAAGAAAGCCGCGATCTTCACTGACTATGTTGTTCCTATTACGGTACCAAGTCATGTGAATCAGAACTCAAATGTTCCATTAATAAGTTTTGCGCTAGTCTTTCTACCAATGGCAATCTTACTTTCACACAGGCGCAAGCAAAAGTGATAGTGGAGCTTGTCATAGTAGATTCTTGTGGCTTATCTGGGTACACGCTCAAAAGTTTATCTTTTGGGCGTGTTTTTATCTCACTACTGTGAGTTATGTGCTGTGTACACCACTTATTCTGTTACTCGGCCCATTTAAGAAGATCAAGCTATAACCAACTTTCTATATAGCTTGACCAGCATTAACTATTCAGAGAAAAATCCTGTTTGTTTCTTTAATTAACTCAAGTTGCTACCTAAAAGGTGCAACTGAAAGCAAAAACAGTAACAAAAAGCGGTCTCAATGGCTTTGGCAGATGAGATTATTGACACGAAACTGGAAAGACATCACAATCACAGATACCTGAGTCTTAGACTATGGCACAGGTATTTGTGCTGACCTAAAATTAATAGCAGCGGTGTGATGGCAGCCTGGCAACTGCTTTAACACTCAAGACAAAATGGGCTTAGAACAATTATTCATAATTGCAATATTGGTACTGATAAACGCTTTGCTTTGACACAAATTGTCTCCATTTGAGCAGAGGTTACTGATTCACGAGAAACGATGAAAAGCCCAGCCTTTTCTTCACAAGGATCACACTGATTACAATCGTTAATCTGCTTACTGGCAAAATTGCAAATGCCGCATTTCATCAGCAAGCACTTCAATTGAATTAACTGCTCGTTGCTACTATCACCAAAAATAATAATAGATAGTGGCTCTTTCATAATTCTAATAATGCTCCAATAGGATGTAACTATCGTATTCAACAGGTCTTTGCTTTTATTAATCAAAACGACTGAGAATTTATGTCATTACATTATAAGAATTATGACGATGGTATATTGCCAGAAGAAAATATCTTCTTTGTCGATAATGAATTTCAATTTCAACATTATGCCATACTCTGACGTGTTGTCAAGCAATGAGAATAGAGACTGCTTAGGTTCCAGCAGAAAAGGTATTAAACCTTGGTGGTAAGACAAGATGTGACACTTTGTTGATAGCTTCTTAAATAACCAAGAATCCGAGTTGGCGGGCTTCATCGCTGGCAAAAAAATTTACTCCTTAGACCCCGCTCTTTTATTCTGATTTTTATCCGTCTTCTGTCTTAGCACCAAATCCATTCTTCCAGTTTCTGCGTAGACTATATTGAAATAGAAATTCAATTTCTATTTCAATATAGTCTACGCTAGCAGTGTGCTTTAATAGTTCTCTTGGCTTCAAAAAGATGACCTATTTTTCCGGGGTCGTCTCTTTTTAAGTCCTTCCAAGGAAATCGCATAAACCACACTGTGCAGCGACATTATTCCTCATTATTTCTCTAAGTGGGTAGTGGTGTTCTGGTTAACCATTCCATCACTACCTACCTTTTGAAATATTTTTAGCCTGAAATTAGGCACCATAAGACTGAGAAAGAACTCAACTTCTACTTTTTAGGAGACTACCATGAAGAAAAATTTCTTCGCTCTAGTGATTACCTTAACTTTAATATTTGCTGGATTTACAAGTGCCCAGCAAGATCCTGTAAGAGTTGGTGGGCAGCCAATGTACCCCAATAAAACCATTGTTGACAATGCTGTCAATTCTGCCGACCATACAACCTTGGTAGCTGCTGTCAAAGCTGCTGGTTTAGTAGAAACTCTAAAAGGTCCGGGACCATTTACTGTATTAGCTCCGATAAATGCTGCCTTTAGCAGCTTACCCGCAGGTACGGTAGAGAATTTGCTCAAACCAGAAAATAAAGACAAACTTGTAGGTATACTGACTTATCACGTAATTCCAGGTCGCCTCAATTTCCAAGCTATCCAAAACAAGATAAAAGAAGGAAAAGGTCAGACGACCGTGAAGACTGTTCAAGGCAGCACACTCACATTAAAAAAGAATGGGGATAACATCATAGTTGAAGATGCTAAAGGTGGAGTGGCAAATATTACCATTACCAATGTCAATCAATCTAATGGCGTCATCCATGTTATCGATCATGTTCTACTGCCTAATTAACTAAGTTCCACACTAAGATCCAACTTAATTAAGTTTTAATTTGGATCTTAGTAGTTCAGATTAACAAATAGATCAAGAGTTATGTTTCTCCATCCTGCTTTTCTACTGGAGGTACTATTTTGTTATGGAAGATACTGATAATAACAATGCTGTCACTTCTGTTAACAAAGCTGAATTGATTATTGAGCAAGTCAAAGCTAAAGATTTTTCTCGTTTGAATCGACGTGAATTATTGAAATTACTCCCTTTATTACCATTAGGCCTGCTCTTATCAGAAAAGTTGCAGGAATCGTTGCTAAGCTATGGATTACAATTTAGCGATTGGTGGTCGTCAAAGATATATTACTCCTCCAAGATAGTACCGACATTTACTAATAATCAGGTTACCCCTTTATCACAGTTTCCCTACAACAGCTATGATACTCAAGATCCAGGAATCGATATGGATAAATGGACATTAACTGTGGAAGGATTAGCACGAAACTGTGGAGAATATACGCTTGATCAAATTAGAGCACTACCAAAGCAATCACATAATATCCGCCACATCTGCATTGAAGGTTGGGATGTCATAGGCAATTTTGGAGGAACACGACTAATAAACTTTCTCCAGTTAGTAGGAGCTGACCTCACAGCAAAGTTTATTGAAGTCACCTGTTATGATGGCTATTACACCTCTTATGATATGGCAAGCTGTTTACATCCTCAAACCTTGCTTTGTTATGAAATGTATGGCCAACCGCTGGATCGCGGTCATGGCGCACCGTTACGCATACATATGCCTATCAAGCTTGGCTACAAATCTGCTAAATATCTATCTACTCTAAAGATTAGTAATGTCTTAAACCATGCTAGCGGGTTTTGGGAAGATCAAGGTTATCCTTGGTTTGGAGGAATTTAATAATGGCTCACCTAGGAATAAAACTTAAAACTATTGTATGTGAAAATAATATTTCACGAGAAGTATACATCTATGAACATCCTTGGCTAATCCGCCTAACACATTGGTTGAGCGCGATTGCGTTGTTTATTCTGTTCGCAAGCGGTCTAGAAATTTTTTCAGCTTTTCCTAGTTTTGGCGATAAGGTACCTCAAGACAATTTCTTTGAACCATCTTCAGTGCTCAGACTAGGCGGATGGCTAGGAGGAGCATTACAATGGCACTATAGCGCTGCCTGGATTTTTTTAAGTAGTTATCTTGTTTA
>JBFLVQ010000138.1:0-16253 GCA_040758525.1 Acidobacteriota bacterium | reverse complement strand
TAATTCCCACTTACATTGTGCAAATTCTTCTTCATCTCGTTTTGATTTTAGAGATTTTCTTACTCTCTTCCAAATAGCTCCAGCCTCTTTTACAATTCGCTTTATGATATCGATACTTACTTCTTTATTTGTTTTTTTTGGATTTGGCTAACTACTCTCTTTATTGATCTTTGCTTCCTTCATCATTCTCTTTAATTCTTTCTTCTCTTCTTCTATTTCTGTTATGAATTTTGTTGGGACCTTTATGTTCGTTCCTTTGGTGGTTTTTATTTTTCGTCATTATACCTGTTTTCTTATTCTTAGGCACTTACCTATATTTACCAGTTTACTAATGTTTTTAACCTTCCTCAACTAAATCGTTTTGGTGCTTTTCATGGACAGGAGTTGCTATTTGTCTTTAATAATTTCCTTACCATTCCTGCTAACCAATCTCAAAGAGAGTTAGCAGAAACCATGCTGAAGTATTGGACAAATTTTGCTAAAACAGGTGATCCAAATGGAATGGGTTTAGCCGATTGGCCTCGCCATAATTCATCAAATGATGCTCATCAAGTACTGAATATAAATGTTTCTACCCAATCAGGGCTAAGAAAAGAGTTTTGTGAATTTTTGAGTAAATTAGGTAATCAAACTTGTCGCCAATGTACTGATGAATAGTATATAAATTGCAAATTGTTGTTGAGGGTAGTGACACCAACATTGTTTAAGCAACAAACTGTTTTCCATAACATTTGTTGATGCCACTATCTTCTGAAACATAGCCGAGAAGATTATTAGGGCGATCCAACCAGAGATATCTTGACCTCCACCATAGACAAGGGTATGCTGGCTACTGGCGTGCAGGACGCCACCCGTCCGCGGACAGGACCGAGTCCACCTGATCAACTTGCTTATCTATGGTTCATACGAACCTCCTTTCCGCCCGCTGCTAGCGGACCTCGGGCAATACTATGAAGGAGGTCCATTATGGCCGAACGTTCTTTTCCTGTCCGTCCCGATCTCAATCAACTTAAGAAACAAGCTAAGGATCTGCTCCGCGATATTCATCGAGGAGATCTATCTGCGACCGCACAATTACAGAAGTATTATACAAAGCGGATCGAACCCGTAGACACCAAGCTCGCACAGGCGCAACTAGTACTTGCTCGTAGCTATGGTCTATCGAGTTGGCCACGCCTTGTGCTTGCCTGTCGAATCACTGATGCGATCTGGCGCGACGATCCCGACACCTTACGCGATTTAGTGTTGAAGCATCCAAGATTGCTACACGAAGATGCACGTGGAGTGAAGGGTAATTGGGGTCCACCGATGTCGTACGCCGCAAACCTTGGGCGCGACCGTATCATTGCGATGTTACATTCTCTAGGCGCAACTGACTTGCAGCTTGCATTCGAACGCGCCTGCTTGCAAGGTCGGCTCGACACTGCTCGACAGTTGTACGCTATGGGCGCCCGCCCTACCATTGATTCCATAATGGGGCCAACTGAGACACAGAATGGTTCAGGTCTCGCATTTCTGCTCGACCTAGGTGCCGCAATCAGCGATAAACATGGCAACAGACTCGCACCAGTTGCATTGGTTCTAGAAACCTATTGTCGTAATCCGCAGGGAAAGCATCAGTGTCTCGAACTGTTTGCTAAGCATGGTATAGACCTGCCAGACACACCACCAATGGCGGTGCACCGTGGCCGGCTCGATCTGCTCGAAAAGCATCTACAACGCGATCCAGATCTACTTACCCGTACCTTCTCACACGAAGATATCTATCCGCCCGAGTTGGGGTGTCATACTGACAAATTGCTAGCACTACATGGAACGCCGCTAGCTGGCACAACGCTGCTACATCTATGTGTCGATAATGACGAGATCGAGATCGCACGCTGGTTAATCGAACATGGTGCCGACGTGAATACCAAGGCCGCGATCGATACCGATGGCTTTGGTGGGCACACCGCATTGTTTGGCTGCGTAGTCTCACAGCCTTATCGTGTCAGCCTGCGTAAAGATGACGCCTTCGCCCGCTTACTACTGGATAATGGAGCTGATCCCAATGTCCGTGCATCACTACGGAAACAGTTACGATTCGTTACAGATGAGACGATGCATGAATACTTTGATGTCACACCATTGGCATGGGGCAAGCAGTTTCATGATCAGGACTGGGTAAGCAAGTCAGTGATGCGATTGATCAGCGAATGTGGTGGACATTACTAGCTAGTACGCAAACCGCTTGTAGAGCAACTGCCATAGGCTGTAATACTCTGGCGAATCAGTTTTGACGATAGGAAACACGTGACGGTTGAGCCAGATTGTGGGCTTGAAGCCAAGATTATTCAAGCGCATCTTCTCAATCGATGCGTGTTCCTATCTGTTCTTCATGACAAATCTGAAACATTGCAATTGGTATATTGAAATCAACTGGAAATTTTCATACTAATCATGACAGAAAGTAAGGGGCGTTGTTAGCGTTCCTTGCGCGATATTGATTACCACTTCACTTTAAGTGAAAAGTAGATGTCACCGTCTCGCCATCAACAGTAATAGCCAATTCATTACGGCCCTTGACTATCCCTAACCTCTTTTTGGTTCCTTTCAAGGTTATGGTTACATCGGTTACACCAGCAATTCTTTCGCCTAAATCCTTGCCATTAATCTTTACCATTGGCATTGTACCGAAACTACTACCAGCAATGAAAAGATGGCCTTTGGTGAGGGAATTGATGATAGGTTTTTCTTTAAGCACAGTTATTGTCAGTGTGCCAGTCTGCGAGATGCCAGTAACATCCTTGCCTGTTATGGTAATAGGGTAATCTCCTGGCTTGATTGTGAACGGAACGTTTACCGTAAACATCAGCTTGGTTGGTTGGTTCGTTAATGTCGCTGAAACCATAGTTCCAAAAGGTAGTGAAAGAGAAGCTAAATTGGACTGGATAAGGTTGCCCATCCTTTTCACCAGATATGGTGAAAGAAGCCGATTCTCCCTGTCTAACAACTGCGCTAGGGGGATCGATCACAATGGAGAAATCGCTCTGCTGTGCATAACCAGTAGCAGGTAATATTAGTGTAATGAGGATCTTTGGCTTACCCGTTAGATATTCTATAAAAATAGTTTGCTCAAGTAGTAGAAGAGATCGAACTATTGTTATCCCGGTAACAATGTAATCAGCATTAACAAGATAGAAACTTAGTTTCCATTGCCGAATATGGTGTACTGCTTTATTAGCTGTAGTTCATTAGTATTAACTTTGGCAGTGGCACAACGTCGTGCTTGTGTGTAGTGATTGTGTCGAGTATAACATCCAAACTATTCTTTGCGTGGTCCTATATAGATCGATTCTGGACGGATCAATTTGCCGGTACGTGCTTGTTCAAAAATGTGTGCTGTCCATCCGATCACACGTCCCATTGCAAATAGCGGTGTAAACATTTCACGTGCAAACCCCAGTACATCCAGCACCAGTGCAGTATAAAACTCCACATTGGTATGTAGTGGCCGATCCGGCTTATGAGCCTTTAGTGCTTGCAATGCTGCTTGCTCAACCTCTTCAGCAAAAATCAGGCGTACGTTGCCAGTTTTGCTTAATCGCTTGACAACATTTTTTAATATATCTGCACGTGGATCACGCACACGATAGATTCGATGACCAAAGCCGATAAGGCGCTTGCCTTCTGCTAGCTGTACTTTGATCCAATTATTGATATTGTCACGGTTGCCTATGGCATCGAGCATATCTAGCACAGGCCCGGGTGCACCACCATGCAAGGGTCCTTTCAATGCGCATAATGCGCCAACCACTGATGAGATAATACCGGCTTGGGTAGCAGCAATGACACGGGCAGTAAATGTTGAAGCATTCATCCCATGCTCCATTACTGTGACCAGATAAGCTGTCAGTGCATACTCTTCATCGCTACTGGCGCGCTTGCCCCGCATCATTCTTAAAAGATCTGCTGGCTGAGATAAATTTTTATCAGGCTCGATAACGGTCTCACCTTGTTGTATGCGTGCAATTGCCGCAATAAAGACGGGGATAGCAGCGCTTACCAGATAATGATGCGGCGTCTCATCACGATCTGATAGTGAGGCCAGTGCTGCTCGTAGTGCTTCGGTCGGATTCAAACCGGCAATACGCGGAATAATTACCGGCAAGTGTTGAAATACTTTTAGGCGAGCCTGCCCAAGCGCTTCACTAACGGTTTCTAACGTTGTTGGCGTAGGTGCCAGATCTTGCCAGAGTAGTGCCGTGGCTGCTTCAAATGATACTTTGCCAGCCAGTTCATCAAGCCGATAGCCACGGATAATAAGCTGTCCACGCTCGCCGTCTACCTCACTCAATATTGTTTCTGCCGCTACCACGCCTGCCAACCCGTCATTCATAATTTCCTCCATTTAATGTTCTCTTGCTGGTATTATTGATCTATAGAATCTATTGTCAATCTTGATCAAGTAATCAATAGAGTTGATTACTTAATCAATATATAGAGGTAGTGATATGGGTAAACCAGTCTTTTTAACTGCACGCGAAGCAGCAGCAGAATTGGGTGTCAGTGTTGCTACTATCTATGCTTATGTCAGTCGCGGACGGATCCGCTCTGAATTAGCCGATAACACCCGTAGCCGCCGCTATTCTCGTGATGATATTGAAAGCTTGAAAGAGCGGCACGAACAGCGGCGCAATCCTGCTCGTGTGGCAGAAAAAGCACTCCATTGGGGTGCACCAGTACTCGAGTCTGCTATCTCACTTATTGACGATGGCCAGCTCTATTATCGCGGCCATAATGTGGTAACTCTTGCTAAAGAACGTAACGTCGAACAGGTTGCAGCATTGATCTGGACAGGTGATTGGATATTTCCAAACTCAAATAGTCTGAACATTTCTCATCTCTGGCGTACTTGGCAAAAGAGTGTTGCTAGCCTTTCACCAATGGAGAAGTTTCAGGTATTTGTATCAATGGCAGCGCCACACGATCTATCTGCTTATGATCTGCGCCCTGCTGCAGTAGCGCAGACTGGGGCACGGATATTACGAATGTTGGCAGCCATTGCCGCAGGATGTATGCCTTCGGAAGAGCCTATAACGCAGGTAATACAGCGTAGTTGGGCATCGAGCGATCGTAAGGCGATCGCCTTGATAAATACAGCATTAATACTCTCTGCTGATCACGAATTGAATGTCTCTGCCTTCACTGCACGCTGTGTGGCTTCAGCAGGTTCAACACCATACGCGGTTGTGACTGCCGGCTTGGCAGCATTACAAGGCGCCAAGCATGGCGGGTATTGTGATCGTGTGGAAGCACTATTTAATGAGGCAGGTAACCCATCATCAGCGCGTTCCTGTCTAGTGAGTAGATTGCGGCGTGGTGAAGAAGTGCCAGGTTTTGGCCATTCGCTCTATCCAAAAGGTGATCCACGCGGCGCGATACTTTTTAAAATGGTGACGCGCGCCTGCCCCTCCAACACTGCAGTAAAACTGGCTATCGCGATCAATACAGCAATGCGTAATCTTACTGGAGAACATCCCACGATAGATTTTGCCTTGGTGACATTGGCACGCGCACTTTCATTGCCACAGGGTGCAGCAATAGGGCTCTTTGCCTTAGGTAGAACGATTGGCTGGATTGGACATGCTATTGAGCAATATCAAACTAACAGATTGATCCGACCACGTGCACGTTATATTGGTATCACACCTACCCAAAATGCTAATAAATACGAAAATAGCACTGCCGCTATAAAAGACAAAAACAGATAGGTTATGGCTTTCAAATTGATCTACTTGCTGCGCTCAAAGGTTTTAAGAAGTTTATCTCGGACCGCGTACACACCTTCTATGATTTCAATCACTGTTTTTATGACTTGCTAACTAGGCTAGCAGCGAAATTTGCCAGATGTTGTAATTACCATTCATCCTGCGTCTTTATTAGGCAAAAGGGACAATGGCGGTGCGTGTTAACACATCTATCGCGGATTGCGCAGAAGGAAGTAAGCAGCGCATCTTGAACTTGAATGAGCCTGCGCTCTTAGCAAACGATTAAGCATTGGTCTAGTGGATCTGTTTTTTGGTGTGATATAGTTCAATACTAAAAATTTTAAGATCGAACCTTACACACCCCAAACAGATCCACAGATACTTACTTTAATTGTTAATTCGACTCAAAACAGTTCCAACATCTTTTTGAACCAGATCCAATCTCCTAGCTATCTATCTTTGAGTCATCTGATTGGTACTGACATTACTATTGAACCCAGTCAAGCTGAACGTATATTTGAGATGGTAGAGGATTAGGAGGAGTATTATAGGAGACAAAAGCTTGGATAGGTTTATCGATAGGGAATTGTAGATCACCTTCAAAGAGATCCTTCAACTGTTCTTTTGTCATAGCTTGATCTGGATCAAGAGCTATATATAAGTTTGGATCTTGAGCAATCTGCTCTACAGTCATATTCTGAGGAACTTTATGAGTGAGAATAAAATTTATTTTGGCATTGCCAATCGTAAGGTAAGAACTAGAATTAGCTTTGAGGCCAGTCACTGTTCCACCCGGGCAATTACTACTAGGGTCTAGTACATTATAGAAAGTTTTGTAAAATACAGCTCCTGCGCCTTGCACAGCCTTACTTAATTCAATAGCCTGACTCTTACCAATGCCTGCTCCACAATCAGGTGGTGGTGTTTTTATGGGCCTACAGCCAATTATAGCTAACACAAGAACGAATAATAAAATGGTACGTGTATATGATATGTATGACATGGTGATCTCCTTTTATTTGTTAAGATGGATAATTTGCAATCAGACAGGATACTGCCTAGACTGCGGAGGTTGGAGTTACGATTTACTCTGTACAGCTTGAGCTCGGTAAATTTGTGGCTCAAGCTGTGCAGCTAATCATTTATCTTTTGGGGATAGGTTATCCTGATGCTATCGCATATATTAATGTTAAGTATATTGTTATCACTTAGGTCTATCATTTAAGTTTTTTGATCTAAGGGATATCTCTGTTCCATATATTGTGATCTACTTGCCGAATTTTGCTGACTTTGTTAGATCAACAACCGTACACTTTTCAGCAATTCTACAAATAATTTGTTCTCCTACTAAATAACGCACCAAAGAGTTGTAAAAAGGCTCAAATGACGGTAAAAAATACAATTTCTTATGTTGTCTGGCTTGGCTAAATTAAGCAGTTCTCAGAAGTGTTACCAGCCTCATCTTCCGCCTTATTTCTGCTCACCTATTGGTCTAAATATTGCTATTAACAGACAAGGGGGTGATAATATGAGCAAGCTTGACGATACCAATAACTTCCCTAGCCCGTTTGATAATTCAGTTGAAACTGTACGCCAGCAGAAGAAACAGATTAAACAGCAGCGAGAATTATTAGATGAAGAAATCGCTCGTGCTCGCCTTAATATAGATAATGCTCAGGCAGTTATTGATGAAGCTCACAAGAGCTTAGATAAGTCTAAAAAGTTGCTCCAGCGTGTACGTAGGGATTCAGATACGGTTAAAGATATCTGATAGTGTGATGCTAGGGATTGTTTATAGGCTGACTATTCTATTCGAAGTACGAGATACTCATAGCTTCACTAGACGGTACAGATCATCTTATCCCAATCCTTATCTGGGGCCAGCAGCAGCAACGTATCAAGCATATTTATTCTTATCGGTTTTTCAGATTTTCGACAAATCTTTCTGTAGAAAAATACAACTATGGTTAGCCAAGTCTATATTAAATTGTCCTACCCAAGTTAAGCATTATCTCAATAAGCCATTTACAGGAAGATAGAGTTTGTCATAGAGATATTGGTGTCTTTCCATTCAGATCGTATTGATTGAATTCATCAATAAAGCAAACTGCGAGTACTTTTAGGAAAATAACTCAGACAATTCAGCTCTAAAGGAGAAGCAAAATGAAAAAGAATCGTAGTCTTGTTAACACCATGTTAGCACCGCTCTTAGTAGTATTTTGTTTTACATTTACGCTTTGCGTGCAAGCTAGTAGTGTTAAATTTAAATCTCAGGCTAAAACTACCCAAGCTTCAAAAAAGTTAGTAACACTCAAACTCAAACCTGCTGATGGGCCTTTAATAATAGCCACAGAATATGTTGGTGGGGTAATAACTATTGAAAGAAATGGAGAGGTTTTTAATATCACTCCACAGATACGCGATAAAAATGGTCGTGTGGTTGATGTGACAATTTTTCGAATAGATAACAGTAGTAATGGCAAGACCAGGCAGATGCTAGATAAATTGGAGTTTCGTGCAACTGCTAAAGAAGATACTAAAACTTCCCCCTATTTTACTATCCAAGTAGTGAAAGTTACCTCCCCATTTATTACATCTGATACCTTAATAGATGAGGATGAGGATGAGGATGAAGGCGATGATGATGGTGACGGTGGTGATTGGGGTGATTGGGGTGATTGGGGTGATTGGGGAAACGGCGGTGATGGTGGTAGTGGAAATAATACTTGTTGTGTCACGTGTGGCTCTACTAGAGCATGTGGCATGGCAGTATGTATTCCAGAGTGTAATACATGCTGTGATGTTAGATAAGTGTGAGATAAACAGAGGCTCTGTTAATGGATTAACAGGCGCGCTAAAAGTGTGACTTTCCGTGCCCATAAACCTACTCAATAATTGTTGTTTTATAAGGATATTGCTTGTAGTTAAAAAAACTCAAGCAATATCCTTATAACTAAAGATTCGATTAATCGCTATTTCTTGCCCATATTCCCGGTACAATAGTATTACTTCACTATCTAGTGCGACACACGGCTTTGATTGGTTATGTTGTTGCCTTTGCGGTTTCCGCTGCTGACCTCTGACGGTTTCGAGTCAGGTGTGGCACAATACCGAGTAGACGTTGCATAACCATAAGCTGTGCCCGGTGATGCATTTCATGTTCTTTGGCGCCGAGTAGCATTTCGAAACGACTTTTCTCAGCAGGATTGGCGCCCGCAGGCATGCGCACAGGTTCAGCAAGGAATGAATCTGAAAGACTCTCTACCCAATTAGAGAAGCGTTCTCCTTCCGTTTGTAGTGCTTCGATGATCTCACGTTTGGAGCGTGCGAGCTTTTCATTATTCGAAGATTGTGCGAAATACCCGGTAAAATCAAAACCTTCGATCGATGAGCGCCTTTCAACTTCGTGAATCTGAAAACTGAACCGCCAAACTGTGACTATATGGAAAAGGGATTCTACTATTGAACGGCTCTCGGGAGTTGGCCGATAACTGTAGCTCTCTTCAGGAATATCTTCTGCAATCAGAATTGTGTTCTTGCGTACCGTACGCATACTTTCAGCCAGTTGCTTAGCTCCATAGAAATTCATATTTCCTCCTTTGAATAATCCTCGAAATCTGGAAGCCAGATACAATGGATTAGCAATTTCACTTTTATAATACAAGTTACTTGCGTTATGCAAGCAGTCTAGCTTGGTAAGTTGTAAAATGCAAGTGAAATTTGCTATTATTACCGTATGTCATGCAAATCAGATCTAAAAGGGCGATCGGGTTGTCCGTTAAATGTCTCCCTGGAGATATTGGGAGACCGCTGGTCATTGTTGATCATCCGTGATCTTATGTTTCGTGGATTTCATACCTATAAAGAATTTCTTGAGTCCGATGAAGGAATTGCTACAAATATCCTTGCAGATCGCCTAAAGAAGCTGGAGTTTTGCGGGATAATCACCACACAGCGAGATCCTAAGGATCGACGTAAGTTGATCTACAAGTTAACTACTAAAGGTATTGATCTGGCACCAGTACTGATAGAATTAATCCTATGGGGAGCACGCTATCAGGAGACAGAAGCTCCGCAAAGCCTGATTCGCAAGATAGAAAAAGACCGAACTGCCTTTTTGACCGAAGTTCGCAAAAACTGGTTAGAGAATCCCACTCGCTCCGTTATCAAATCAAAGGCAAGCGTAAGGAGATCGAAGTCGAAGAAGTAAGCGGCGCACTTTACTACCTCAAGCAATTCTTTCAGGTTCAGCTACAGATAGACTATTGCCATCGAGTTGGTATTGAAACAGAGGTCTTTTGAGAATCAAGTCTTTCTGAGGGTATGGATCCTATTAAAGCAATCGATTGGATCTTATCGGATATACCGATTGTTTAAATTCTCCCTATATATTGAACCATAATGCTAAAATCCGGTTGCAATACTTAAAGCGCGACACTGGATTACTCGAATGGATAGGGGGTAACAAAGGCACACTCTGCTTCCATAGTTTGTGCCTATTCCAGCGTCGCGCGAACTCTAGCACAGTGATCCCTGCCTCTAAGCGTCTCAGCCTGCTTGTGCAATAGACAGAGTTTCAGGGTATTTGGCCGCTATCTTGCAAATATTAAAATTACACGACATGGAACCTTAAATTGAAATTAGCAAAAAGTAACTGTCAGCGCCTTTACGGAAGTCTAATGGCTTGATCGCAACTAAGATCCGAACCTGAGCCGGTAGTTGAAGCATAGCCATTGTCTCAATAGGTTGGTGCAAATTGTTGGTATAATATTAGAAACTGTCTGAAAAGGTAGCGATCAACACAAGCGCTTAAGCATCAATCTGGTCATAGCAAGAAAGATCATAGCTTCACTAGATTGAGGTAAGTATTGATAATCTTTGCTCAGACGACGATAATTACCTAACCAAGAGAAAGTCCTTTCCACTACCCAACGGCGCGGAAGTACTGAAAAACCAACAACATCTTTATCACGCTTAACTACCTCAAGCTTAATTTTACACCTGTAACGTAAACTCCAGAGCCAATCAAAAAGCTTCTCCCCACTATAAATGGCATCGGCCCATATTAATCTCAACCGAAAGAAAGATGATTTTAACTCGGCTAATACCTGCCGGGCAGCAGTGTTATCTTGAATAGCTGCAGAATGGACCACGGCAATCAGCACCAATCCCATAACATCAACGAGTAAATGCCTCTTTCTGCCATAGATCTTTTTATTGCTATCATAGCCTCGCTCTGGCCCGCCTTGCCCTGTTGTCTTCACGCTTTGTGAGTCCACTATAGCTGCGCTAGGCTCTCGATTTCGCCCTGCTTGCTCTCTAACATCGCCTCGTAAATGGTCGTGAATCGCTTTCCAAACCCCATTTATCCGCCAATTTCGAAAATAATCATAAACGGTTTTCCAGTTGGGAAAATCTTTCGGCAGCATTCGCCAGCTTATGCCCCCTTTAACCAAGTATAATATTGCGTTTATTACCTCTCTCATATTTATTGTGCGGGGACGTCCTCCTGCTTTAGCTGCTGGTATTAGATCTTTGATATAATCCCGCTCATCATCGGTAAGGTCGCTTGGGTATCTTTTTTCCATAATCCTAAGCGTACTCTACCGATGCTACTTTTCAGACAGCTTCTTAGATTAAATTCTTCTTTTTCCTGTTTTGCAGCAATCTTTATCAATTCCACAAGTTTGTACCATGCTTCACACTCACGGTCTTGATCATCTTCATGGACTTTCAACTCTGTCCATTTCTTATTTGAATAGCATGGATAAAAACAATTGCATACAGTGGATCTCACAAACCATCCTCCATGATTTCAAAGTCCCTAACATAAAAAATTATGTTTGATCGCATTCTGCGTTTTGGAAACTGAAGCCATTGCTCATAATACCACTGCTTATTAGATTCGCCGTTCTTTATTTCGGGAGGCTGTCCCTACTTATTCCCCATTTTTTCAATCTTTTATAGACGCCGCGTAAGATCAGAGACTATTCGGAAAAACACACTACTTTACTTAGGTTACGCCATTCTTAGCCATGTGGTAGATGGCCTGCAATCAGTTGAGATAGATTGCAGGCCTAACTTTAGTTTAGACGATTTTTATCACTATTAGTAGAAAACAACAACAAGATCAAAGATATTTATAGATGTAAAAAAGAATGCAAAATATCCATAGATCCCAGCGCAGATCCAGTATACTTGGCATTAGCAGCAATTACTCTGCTCTCAATGTGATCGAAGGATCTACCCTTGCTGCACGCCAGGCAGGTATCGAGCAAGCAATCACTGATACGCCTACCAACAACGCGATGACACTGAGATATGTGATTGGGTCGAGCCGTGAAATACCAAATAGCAATGCGACGATCGCTTGAGTTGTAGCAACTGCTCCTGTCAGCCCAATCACAACACCTAGTCCTGTCAGCGTCATCCCTTGGCGAACCACCAAAGCGAGGATATTACCGCGTGATGCGCCTAGTGCCAACCGTACCCCAATCTCGTGTATACGTTCAGTGACACTACCAGAGAGCACACCATAGATACCAGTGGCTGCCAGTACCAGCGCAACAATACCGAATGCCTCGAATAAGATCAATGCAAAGCGTCGTTCCGCTGCTGACGTTGCGAGTAGGTCGTCCATTGTGGCTAGACGTACAATCGGTTGATCCTTGTCTACCGACCAGATGGCATCTCTAATGACTGGAGCAAGCGCTGCCGCGTCACCCTGTGTACGGACCACAAGCGACATCGCACGGTCTGCAAAATGCCACTGCTCCGGCGTAATATACACTGCATCTGCCTGGCTTATTGCCAAAGATGCCTGCTTCACATCGCCTACCACACCGACTATCGTGTAGAATGGCCCATCCATTGGGCCTATACGCAGACGCTGGCCGATCGGATCGATCCCTGGGAACTCGCGTTTCGCATATGACTCGTTAATCAGGGCAACAAGCGGGGCCCCTGAGCGATCGTGCTCGTCGAGCAATCGGCCACGCTGGAGCGGGATATGCATTGTCTCAAGGTAGCCTGGGCTTATGGCGTAGCGAAATGCGCCATGATCATTCTCAGAGGGCTGTGTCGGACTCGACTCGAAGTGTACGCCATACTTGTCAGAATCGTTACTGAGCGGCAGTTGGCTAGTGAACGCCGCCATTGTAACGCCGGGCACACGACGTACTGCTTCCAGAGCCTGCGTGAAGAACCGACGTGTAGTATTGTCATCATCGAATCGGTGACCAGATGTCTGTACCTGCATTGTGAGTAGATGTGAAGCATCAAATCCTGGAGCGATCGCAAAGAGTTGTTGCAGGCTGCGCAACAGCAATCCCGCGCTCACCAACAGTATCAGGGCAAGTGCGATCTCCACAACGACAAGTGCACGACGCGTCAATTGGTGATTGCCAGCGATACGCCGCGAGCTTTGCTGCAGCCCCGTATTCAGATCAGCACGAGATGTGTACAGGGCTGGAATCAGTCCCACTACTACTCCTATCAGAGTAGTGATACCCAGTCCGAAGGCAAAGACAGTTGTATCGAGAACTATCGCACTCACTCGCGGTAGTCCGGGTGGGCTGAGCGCCACCAATGCCTCTACACCAATTTCCGCCAAGACCATTCCAAGGGCACCGCCTAGGGCGGCAAGCAACAGACTCTCTGTGAGTAGTTGCTGGATCATACGTTTTCGTTCGGCACCCAGTGCAGCTCGCACCGCAAATTCACCACGCCGTTGTGCGCCGTGAGCAAGCAGTAGATTAGTCACATTCACACACGCGATCATGAGCACCAGTATGACTGCGCCTAGGATGGCGAGTAGTGCTGGCTTGATACCTTCCGTAATGTCATCCTGCAGCGATTTTACCATCAATCCTTGCTTAATGGATGCCCAGGATGGCCTGGGAAACTCTGTTATTGGGTTGTGTGCAATCGTATTAAGCTCCTGTCTAGCTTGGTCTGTTGCTACACCTGGACGCAACCGCCCCACCATACGTAAATGATGGCCCCACGCCCGGTCTTGTGACATATCATACTGCAAGAGCGACCAGAGTTCTGCCGAAGAAGCCAGCACATTCTCGAACCCGCTTGGCATCACACCAATAACACTATAGCTATCATCGTCTAGAATAATCTGGCGACCAATAATCGTATGATCACCACCAAAGCGCCGCTGCCACAGTCCGTTGCTGAGGATTACTACCTTGGCACCATTGAGCTGATCTTCAGATGAATCAAAATCTCGTCCCAGCGCTGGTGGCACACCTAAAACCTGGAAGTAGCTTGCACTCACAGACTGACCATCGAGTCGCTCGGCTGGCTTAGTTATTGTCGGTTGCCAGGGTTTCATCACTGCGATCGCTTCGAAGGAACGATTCCGTTCTGCTAGCTCGCGAAAGCTGCCAAATGTTATGTCTTGGCGTGAACTGTCAAGACCGTGGTCCCAGATCATTGTAACCTGTCCAGCTTGTGGATATGGCAATGGTTCGAATAGTATAGGATTTACAGCACTGAAGATTGCTGTGCTGGCGCCTATGCCTAACGCCAATGTAAGTATACTGACAGCCGTAAAGCCCGGATTGCGGCGCAATCGACGCGCGGCATAGCGTAAATCCTGCCATAAAGTCTCTAAATAATATCCCATTCTCACCTCCCTGACTCTCTCTTTTACTTGTTCCTTGCCTCCGAGTTCTATGAGAGCCAGGCGACGTGCTTCTCCTGGATTGAGACCCTCCTTAATCTTGAGCTCCACGAGCATCTCCAAATAAGCATCAATCTCTTCCTTCAGCTCTTGTTCCATACGAGCCTTGTGGAATAGGTTGTGCCAGAGATTGAAGAGACGAGACAATATTGGCATGATCTTTTCTTCCTATGTGGTTTCGAGCGCATTGGCAATCGCTAGAGAGATACGCTGCCAATCCTCAGTTTCAGACTTGAGCTGGCGTTGACCTGCTTTGGTGAGACGATAATACTTAGCGCGACGATTGTTCTCTGACTCCCCCCAAGCGGATTGTAGCCAACCCGCCTCTTCCATACGGTGTAAGGCTGGGAAGAGAGAGCCGGGTTTGACTTGGAAAGTTCCTTTGGTGATCTGCTCGATACGAGCAGAGACACCTAGCCCATGTAGAGGGCCAAGGACAAGTGCTTTGAGCACCAGTAGGTCGAGGGTTCCTTGTAATAGATCTGTTCTCTTTTCCTTCACATCCATTCTCCTATAGACATTCTGTAGGTTGTAGATACACCTCTTCGTATAGATTGTCAATAGGAGTTTTGCAATCAGTGAAAAATAGCAGGTTACGATATTCCTGCTGCGATGATACAGCAACTCAGACAATAAAGCGGTAGCTCGTCACACGGTCATTGGCCAGCATAT
Source organism: Acidobacteriota bacterium (assembly GCA_040758525.1). Lineage (GTDB taxonomy): Bacteria > Acidobacteriota > Blastocatellia > Chloracidobacteriales > JADJPF01 > JBFLVQ01. The sequence continues at coordinate 1,136 of JBFLVQ010000138.1, read as the reverse complement.
TGATGCCGTGGTCTCCCTTAACAACGGTTAAGGTTAGGTATCAGTTGCCACAATAACAGCTTCCTTTGCGTATCTATGTTAGAGGTCAACCATTCTACTTTACATTCCAGGATTCATCATAAAGAAGTGGGTCCATTAATTCCATAGATTGATCTTGATAAACATTGTTTAACTCGAAAGCCTCTTTGAGCTTGATAAGCACAGAGGGTGAGGCCTTACGAGCAAAAATTATATGTACAAACCCATCCTCTTCTTCTCGAAACGAAAGTTCAATATAGCTATTGCCAGTTCGGTTATCTTCGCTGACGGCAGAGTAGTATGTGAACTGCTTTCCATTGACCACAGTCAAATCTGTCTGCCAAATGAGGCGAGAGAACAAGCCTGACAATCGCTCTTTAACATCGCTGGCCAGCGCAATTGGGAGGGAGCAATCGTATTCCCATTGATGGATAGGGGCAGCATCCCTGGCGGTTCGGTATACTAAAAAGCTAACACTCATTTGACCTCTAATGCTCAGTTAATGATGGAAGAAACTAGACTATATAACCGAATCCTTTGATTTAGAGCAAGTCACAATTGGGTTTGAAACTTGGGGAGCACTTCACTTTACTGAAGAGTCATTATATTCTTCTTACCATTAACAGACCATTAACAGACCATTAACAGGTTTTGTGCCGTCGCAGCTACCCATGCTTACAGTGAATTTTGCCGTTCTAATGTCTCTTCACTAACTGGCTTTACCTGATAACTGCGATGATGCTGAATACTGGTGAGGCCACTACGAATCGCATACTTGACTAGTCCTGCCAAGTCGCCCATCTGTAATTTCATCATAATGTGTGCGCGATGTGATTCTACTGTGCGCCTTGATAGTTGTAGGATAGTCCCTACCTCTTCATTGCTATAACCATCTGCCAATAGTTTTAATACTTGCTTCTCACGCTCGGTTAACTTACTCTTTGAACTACCTTTATTCAACCCTCTTGGCATTGCTATACCTCCCACTGTTATCTTTAAGCTAATACAAATATCTTTACCGTAGTCTTACTGACTCTATCGTCTTTTTCCTGTCGTAATATTACTCTCTGTATATCTAATAACTGATGAGGCTTGATTTTTTATTCTGACAGGATGAT
>JBFLVQ010000137.1:0-16260 GCA_040758525.1 Acidobacteriota bacterium | reverse complement strand
AAAATATTCTTACTTAGCTAGGACAGCAAAATAATAACAGATTCGTCAAATGTGGTGGGTAATGAAAACATACTGTAATGGTAAATATGGAGGTATAGTAATGGATACGTATTTAGGATCTAGCCAACGAATACTAGCCTTTTGGTTAGGTCTTGTATTAATGTCGATAGGTTTTGTGCTAACTATGCCTTTGGTTGCCAATGCGCAGACAGGTGCAACCAGTGCAAGTATCTCTGGCAATGTTGCTGATGAACAAGGATCTGTAATCAAAGGTGCATCAATTACAGTTAAAAATGTTGCTACTAATATTGAAAGAGAAGCAATCTCAAACGCAGACGGAATATTTCTGCTAACCCAACTATCCCCAGGAATGTATGAAGTAACCATTACGGCGGAGAATTTTAAGACCGCGTCTTCACGTATTGAACTACAACTTGGTACAAACCTGGTAATTCAGGCTCTTCTGAAAGTGAGTGGAGTTGAGTCTGAAATAGTAGAAGTGATAGGTAGCAATGATATCGTGATTGATAAAACCGTAAGCAGCACCAATATCGATAAAGTTCGCATAGATAACTTACCAATTAACCGGCGAAACTTTCTCGATTTTTCTCTTACCACAGCACGTGTAACAGCCGACCGTGTGCCTGCACAAGGGGCTGGCGCTACTTCTGGACTTTCCTTCAATGGTCAATCGGCACGTCAAAACAATATTACCATTGACGGAGTAGAGAATAATGATTTTGGTTCTGGCTCGGTTCGATCAACTTTCAGTCAGGAAGCTATTCAGGAATTTCAGGTTCTTTCTGATAGCTATTCGGCTGAATTTGGTCGTGCTTTAGGTGGGGTTGTTAATATTGTTACAAGAGGCGGTGGTAATGATATACATGGCAATCTCTTTTTCTTAAACCGCAATGAGAAACTCAGCGCACGTGAGGTATTTTCCAGGGTCAGGCCAGACTTTGCCCAATACCAATTTGGCGCTACTCTGAGTGGACCGATTAAGAAGGATAAAGCCTTCTTCTTTACCTCTTTTGAGCGTTTATCAGTAAGACAGAACAACATAATAACGATCTCAGATCAAACAGTTCGTTCTGCTCAACTACAAGGATTTGCTTTGGCGAATGGACCATTACCGTTTTCTGTTGGCATCAGCACCTTTTTAGCGAAAGCCGATTTTCGCTTGTCATCCAACGATACGCTTTCGGTACGTTATAATGGTGGTTTTGCTTATAATGGTTCGTTTGAACCATTTGGTGGACTTATTGCGGACACAAATGGTGGTTTGCAAAGGTTGGACGATAATACCATTGCCGTTAATAATACTTATGTTAATCCTGGGCTCAACCTAGTCAATGAGACGCGGTTTCTTTATGGTAGACGGGATCAAGACATACTGGCAATTGGAACTGGACCTCAAGTTAATCTGGCGGCGCCGGAGGGAAATGTTCTATTTGGTCGCAATATAATATTGCCACAGCCACGTTCAGAGAATATCTATCAGATAGTTAACAATGTCTCGCTTAATCGTGGCAGGCATGAGCTAAAGTTTGGCGTCGATTTCCTTCTCTTTGATGTTGTTGATGATAAGACCACACTACAGTTTCTTACTGGTGGGCAGGCAGTCTTTACTCCATTGAATTTTGCTGTACTGCTTAACAGACCAGGCGCGCCTACGTTAACAGGATTACAAGCATTTGATCCTACACAACGAACTCCAGCACAGCGTGAGTTTCTCACTATGTTGGCCCAACTATTACCAGTTGCCGCTCCAGGCTTTCCAGCCAATGTTCCATTAGCGAATCTATCCATTCCCCAGACCTTCATTCAAAGCTTTGGAAATCCCGGTGGTGGCGTTGAAGCAAGACTCTTCTCAGCATTCTTCCAAGATAATATTAAAATACGCCAGAATCTGCTGTTAAAAGCAGGGCTGCGTTATGATATTAATCGAGAGAGTCTAAGACCGGATGATAATGGTAATGTGAGTCCACGTATAGCAATCGCATATCAACCTAGGTTCTTACCGAAGTTGAACTTTCATGCCTCCTATGGAGTCTTCTTTGGCACTCCCATAGTTGGAGCAACTCTGGGTTCTGATGCTCTTAATAGGAAACTGACCACCTTGGTTGTACCTTTCCCATTTTCTGTATTGACATTTGCACTACCAGGTCATACTTTCCCACCTTCAGCTACACTGCCTCCAGGAATAAATTTCCGTCCTCAGTTAAGCTTGACGCTTACCATTCAGCCGGATATTCGTAACAACTACACACAACAAGTCAACACCGGCTTCAATTACCGGCTTGATCGAAATACCGAGATTGCTGTGGACTATAACTATGTGCGCGGCGTTAAGCTTTTTGGAGTGCGCAATATTAATCCGGTTGTCAGACCTGTGCCAGGTAGTGCGCTGCAGAGTTTATTAACTGGAAGAGTGGATCCAACTCGTGGAAATGTTTTTGAGCAAGAATCGGCTTTTGATAGTTACTATAATGCTCTCACACTTTCACTGAATAAGCGGTTCTCAAACAACTTTACGTTATTGACGAGCTATACACTTTCTAAGGCTATTGATAATATTCTTGACTTCCGTTTTGCTCTACAAGAGACAGTTAATCCATTGCGACCCAGGGATGAACGTAGTCTCTCTGTACAAGATGTGCGGAATCGTTTCGTTGCTTCTGGTGTTTGGAATCTCAACTACACAAAGAATCCATTACTGACTGGTTTCCAGATTTCTGGAATTCTCAATCTCACTACTGGGCGTCCCTACAACTTGATTGCAGGAGTTGATCTCAATGCCAATGGTGATAATCCTCCTGGTGATCGACCCAATGGACTAGGGCGCAACGTTGGTATAACGCCTGGATTTGCCAGCTTTGATCTGCGTCTGGTTCGCATCGTTACATTTAAGGAGCGATATCAGATTCAAGCCATTGCTGAGGCTTTCAATATATTCAACCGAGTCAACATTAGTGAGGTAGCCCGAGTATTTCCACCTGATGCACAGGGGCGATTCAATCTACCTAGGCAAGATGGCAGTCGCTTTATCGCTGAGCCAAGACAGTTCCGTAATGCTTTTTCGCCACGCCAATTTCAGCTTGGCTTCCGCTTCCAGTTTTAGTTAGGTTTTAGCGAAGATAAACTAAAGTATGAAGGCAGAGAAGATTATTTCTCTGCCTTCATTATCTTTTCTACCATAATTAAACTATTAAAAAGGATGAATATGTCGATTGTTAATGGTTTTAATCATTATTCAGACTCCCAACCATCTACACTAGTTGAGCTACTTCGCTCAAGAGCAATTAGACAATCTGAAGAATTAGTCTACACCTTCCTGATCAATGGAGAAGAAGAAGATCATCATTTTACCTATCGAGAACTAGACTACCAAGCTAGAGCAATAAGCGCTCTGCTTCAAAAACGTACCTGCAGTGGACAACGAGCATTATTACTGTACCCTTCTGGTCATGAGTTTGTTGCAGCTTTCTTCGGTTGTTTATATAGTGAAATTATTGCTGTTCCTTCATATCCACCCGATACGATCAGGTTTAACAGGACTATTAAAAGACTACAAGCGATTATACAGGATGCTCAGCCATTAGTAGTACTGACGACCTCATCAGTCTTATCCGACTTATCTAATCTCAAAGAGGTAACTACTTCACATCTGTTTCAAAAAATAGATTGGATTGCTACTGATAGTATTGATAAGAGCCTAGCCGAAGAATGGAAAGAGACCGAGATTAATGGTGAAACCCTAGCTTTTCTCCAGTATACTTCTGGCTCGACGGCAGCCCCTAAAGGTGTAATGGTAAGCCATTCTAATCTTCTTTATAACTTAGCCTATATCAAACATGCTTTTGAGCTAACGCCTGATAGTGTATCGGTAACTTGGTTGCCCAACTCTCATGATATGGGGCTGATTGATGGAATCCTTCAACCTCTCTATACAGGTTTCAAAGGATATATAATATCTCCCCTTGCTTTCCTGCAACAGCCGATTCGCTGGCTTAGGGCAATTTCACACTACCGAGCTACTCATAGTGGCGGGCCAAATTTTGCCTATGATTTATGTGTCAATAAAATCACCCCCGAGCAACGTGATACGCTAGACCTTAGCAATTGGCACTCAGCCTACAACGGTGCAGAGCCAGTACGCAAACATACTCTAGTGCGGTTTGCCAAAACTTTTGAACCTTGCGGTCTCCGCTTTAATGCTCTTTATCCTTGTTATGGACTAGCAGAAGCAACCTTAATGGTTTCAGGAGGAGATATAACAACTGCACCGGTATTTTATACTGCGCAAGCCGCTGCGCTTAAGCAAAATCGTGTTATAGAGGATTGTGAGGATCAGCCTGATGCTCAAATATTAGTAAGCTCTGGTCACGTCAGACTAGCTACCAAGATAGTTATTGCTAATCCTGAGTCAGGCACATTGGTTCTACCAGATGAGGTTGGCGAGATCTGGATCGCTGGACCAACAATAGCCAAAGGCTATTGGGAACGTCCTCAAGATACCATAGATACTTTTCAAGCCTATTTAGCTGATACCGGAGAAGGCCCTTTTCTTCGCAGTGGAGATTTAGGATTCCTCAAAGATGGCGAACTATTTATCACTGGTCGTCTTAAAGATCTTATTATAATTGATGGTAATAACTATTACCCACAGGATATCGAATGGACCATAGAGCAAAGTCATTGGGCATTACGTCCTGGTTGTTGTGCGGTCTTTTCTATAGATATCAATGGTTCAGAAGAGTTAGTTGTAGTAGCAGAAGTAGAGCGCCAAGTATATACAGAGTTTTCTCAGAAAAGTATCTCAGAAAATGATCGAGCAGTGAATACTGATACTATTATTGTTGCCATTCGACAAGCAATAGCACAGCAACATAACTTACGAGCTTATGCAATAGTATTGGTTAAGAGTGGAACTATTCCGAAGACTTCCAGTGGAAAAATTCAGCGTCAGGCTTGTCGGACAAACTTTCTGGGAGGAACCCTGGAGCAAGTCACCGCTAGATAAGAATGGATGCGATAAATATGTATATATTGAATCAATACTGCAGTGCAGAAGATCTTGAACAATATTTAGGAGATCCTTGTGAGGCTGAGAGAATCTTTTCATTCAAACATACTATGGAATTGGACGAATTGGCTGAATACCCTGAACAAGCCTGTGCACTGTTGCAACAATGGGGATTTCTCCATTATTTCATTCCTTCTAAGTATGGAGGAAAGCTTAGCTCTTATGAAGAATTGCTAACACTTTTAAGAGTGATCTCACGCCGAGATCTTACTGTAGCCATAGCATTAGGACAAATCTATTTAGGAGCTGTGCATATCTGGATAGCAGGCACACAAAAGCAGAAACAGCGTGTGGCAGAAATTATAAAGGCAGGCAAACAGATGGCATTTGCGCTTACTGAGAGAGAACATGGAAGCGATATTCTTGCTAGTGAAGTCCAAGCCACCAAAACTGAGAATGGCTATCTTTTGCACGGCGAGAAATGGCTTATCAATAATGGAACAAGAGCTGCTGCTTTGACTGTATTTGCCAGAACAGAGATCCATGGTGGTCCACGTGGTTTCTCATTGTTCTTAGTTGAAAAAGACTCACTTAATAGATCATTTTTACCTATCCCTAAGATTAAGACCTTGGGAATTCGTGGCGCAGATATTAGTGGCGTTCGATTTAATAACTCCTTTATTCCTACTGAATCTATTATTGCACATTCCGGTTATGGTTTAGAAATAGCTCTGAAAGGACTGATGATAACTCGTTCTCTATGTGCAGGCTTCTCTTTAGGGGCCGTCGATACTGTATTACGCTCTACCCTAGGCTTTGCTCTTAAGAGAAAGTTGTATGGTGATATAATCTTTAATATTCCGGATGTAAAGCGTAAACTTGTCGACTCTTTTATGGAGGTCTTGATCTGTGATTGTTTGGCTATTGCTGCTATGCGAGCGCTCCATACCACACCTGATCAAGCCAGCATCTGGTCAGCAATAGTTAAATATTTTGTTCCAACAACTATTGAAGACACGATCGAGAATCTCTGTGTTGTGCTAGGAGCACGATACTACCTGCGCGAAGGATATCAATGGGGAATGGTTCAAAAAATTGCTAGGGATAATTCTGTGGTAAGTCTATTTGATGGCAGCACAGTAATCAATTTAACTACCATTGCACTACAACTTCATCAGCTTATGGCTGATAAAGAAAAATACTATTTTCAAGATCGTGAAGAACTGCAGACCAGGCTCAAACTTATTTTTTCTTTGCAGAGCCCCCTACCAGATTTTGACTCGATGAATTTAGAACTCTCTAATAGAGGCTGCAATGATGTTTTACAAGGATTAGAGATAGCTTTATCACAACTTCATAACCTGAAAGAGAGATCTAACAGTAACCTTGAAGTAGTAAAGATGGTAATAGAGTTTGTCGATGATATGCTCAAAAAAATTGCTAAAGAGAAGAGATTCTTGCAAGACCTAACCAATAGATATGGCTATGCAGCCACTAAATCTACCGAAATATTTGAATCGGTAAAAAGATACTGTATTTTGCATGCTGCTTCAACCTGCATACATATGTGGATTCATAATAGAGAGTGTTTAAGTGACTTCTTTGCTAAAGGAGAATGGCTGGTTCTATGTTTAAGAAGGCTATTAATACACTTTGATATAAATCATTACCTACTACCAGACTATTTTATAGAAAATGTTGCCCAAGAGGCTGTAGAGCGATATCAACAGGGCAAAGCCTTTTCTATCGTTCCCTACCAACTGGCTCACCTGGAAAGAGAGTTTTTGCAGCTTTAAAATTTGTTACTATTTGTTAGTTTTGCCTGACTACGTGTTTGTGCTGAAAACCTGATATTTACAGTTCGTAGTGGATTAACATGATTGTTGTCTTTAATAACTTCGAAATGTAGATGTGGTCCTGTAGCGTGGCCTGTCGATCCAATAGTAGCAATCTGCTGACCAACTTGAACCATCTCTCCTGGGGAGACGAGTAACTGATCAGCATGTGCATATCGGGTTAAATATCCATCTTGATGCTCTATTAATAGAGTTTTGCCATAGCCGCCTTGCCAGCCAGCAAAGACAACCCGGCCTGCTGCCGCTGCACTAATGGGCTTACCTTGGGGTGCCGCGATATCGATACCCTTATGAGAACCGTGTGGCCGATGTGCTCCGAATACTGAACTGATACGCCCTTGTACAGGCAGTTGTAATTCTAATCTATTGCTGTTCTCTTCCCTAGTTGCTGTTGGTTTAGCAATAGCACTAACGTAAGGTCTGTTCTTCAATACTACTGGTATTCTTCGCCAAGACTGTGCCGTAGATGATAAATTGTCTACTGTGTTACCGACCTCAGGAGATCTTTTTATTGGTGTATATCTAACTTGTTGCGGTCGTTGAGGTGAGCCCGCAAGATCGACCTTTCTAATGGTCTCGCTAAGTTTCTGATATTTTTCTTTGACCGATTCAACAAATATACGTGTCTCCTTAAAAGGAGGTATTCCTCCATACTTATCAACATTTCCCTCGCCTGCATTGTAACCAGCTAATACTTTGTCAAGATTGCCATCATACTTGTCGGTTAAAAATCGTAGATAGGCGCTGCCAGCAGAGATATTCGCCTCAATATCGAAGATGTTCTGACCGGGTGCAGCAAATCTTTGAAAGGTTGCTGGCATTAATTGCATATAGCCAGCAGCTCCTTTAGCAGAAACCGCATAACGATTGCCACCAGATTCCTGTTTTAGCACTGCTGTGACCAGATTTGGATCAAGCCCAAATTGTGCACTTGCTTTTGCTATTATCGTATCTACTTCTCTCTTTCCTGTGTAATAGGGTGCTGATGTCTGATTAGATTTAATCTCGTCTGGCAGTGGTAATACACGTCTTGGGCGTGTGATAGGAGTGTATGGTGTCGTATTAGCAACTGGTCTTTGCTCGTGAACAGATGCAATAAGATTATTCTCTGTTTGCGCAGGGATAGGTTTACGTAGTTCACGTACTGCTGCCGCCGCATTGAGTGGCTGAGAATGTAGACGAGCTTGACTTTCAGCAGGCTGTAACTGGCGCATTATCACTTCTGCCAGGCCAATCCCTCCTGCCCTAGCTAATGAATTAGATAATTGTTCTCCAAACATCTTCTGTGTGAAATCACTGTTACCTTGACCAAAATAGTTCTCCTCGTCTTCGTCAGGAGAAGATTGCAGTGTCGAAGTCAACTGATTAAGGATAAGGGACTCGAACTCAATGGCTAGCTCACGTAGTTTGGCATCCTCTTTATTCGTAGAACCGCCTATCGCCCCCGCTCGCAGTGTGGGAGTAGTAGATTCTGCGTCATTAATGCCTACTAGTGGTTTCATTGCATCTCTAATTCTGCGTTAAGTGCGCCCGCTGATTTAATAGCTTGTAGTACACTGATTATGCCGCGTGTGGTAACGCCAACCGCACGCAACCCCCTAACAACCTCTTCAACCGTGGCACCATCAGGGAATGCTGTTGCCGTTGCTTTATTCTCTTCTACTCTTACATTGGTGCGTGGAGTAACAACAGTCTCTCCATTATTTGATAATGGCGCAGGTTGAGAAACGGCAAACTCTGTGCCGATTCTCACAGTCACACCACCTTGTGAAATTGCTACTGCGGCAAGCCGTACATTACGACCTACTACAATAGTTCCCGTTCTTTCGTTAATAACAACTTTGGCAACCGTATCGGTCTGTAGTTGTATAGACTCTAATTTGGCAATAAAACCTACCGTGTCATGCTGCCATACAATAGGAATTTTAACTTCTACATTACGACCATCCAAAGCTTGTGCACAACCTTCACCAAAGACCTCATTAACAACGCGTTGTAATCGAGATGCAGTAGAAAAGTCATGGTCACGCAATACCAAAGTAAAGGCGCGTGAAGAGGCTAGATCAATCGCAACAGTACGTTCAACAATCGCGCCATTAGGTACTCGTCCAACGGTAGGATGATTTACCTCCACCGAATTGCCACGACTGCCAGCAGAAATACCGCCAATCGATACCGGTCCCTGTGCAAGCGCATAAATCTGGCCATCAACGCCCTTCAATGGAGAGAGAATCAATGTACCGCCTTGTAAAGATCGTGCATCGGCGATTGAAGATACTGTAACATCAATCTTAGCACCTTGACGCGCAAATGGAGGTAGTGCCGCAGTAATCAACACCGTAGCCATATTTTCTGGTTTAAGAGAGTCTGCTCTGGTAGTTATTCCCATGCGTTCGAGTAGATTCTGCAGCGTCTGACGTGTATAAAGATTCTGTTGTACACGATCACCAGTGCGATTAAGACCTATTACAATGCCATATCCAATCAACTGGTTTTCACGTACACCCTCTATCTGCGCCACATCTTTGACACGCACTGTCAATTGCTCGATAGCTCGACGTGGTCTACCCTCTTGACTATAAGCAACTGAGCAGCAGATACCAGTGAAACAAAAAAGCAACAAACAATGAAAAAGAAGAGAGTTTAACCAGAAAGAATCCAAAGAATATAAAGAGATCACAGGGATCTCTTTATATTCTCTACACATTCTCTCTCTGCTCTGGTGATAGATCATCTATCGTTGCCCTCTCTAACCTGGTTTAGAATGGTGCAATTTTACCTAGTATGCGAGTAAGCCAACCCGGTGCACTATGTGCAGATGCAACTCCCTTGCCATTAAGCTGAACACGTAGATCAGCAACCGCAGTACTGGGCACTGCGCTATCCACTGCTATATCACGAGGACGTACGATACCAGTAAGAGTTAGGCGCTCATCTTCTTTATTGATCTTAAGCCGCTTTTGCGCCTCTATACGTAGATCTCCATTTGGTAGTACTTCAACTACCCGTGCGGCGATACGTGCTCGTAAGGTACTTTTGCGTTCTGTTGAGCCTTTACCATCAAACTTTCGTGTACCAAGGGCGCCTACAACACTACCAGCCCCTGCCGCAATTGCCGTTGGCACCGGCGCAGCGGCAATTATGGCGCCGCCTAGCGAACCAGATTCACGGGAATTCTTTGCCGAAGTGGTAACACTAGCACTACTATCCTCGACTACATCTACGAAAACGATATCACCAATTCGACGTGGCTTGAAATCACCAAAGAGCTCTACATTACGCCCATCATCAGTAAAAAGAGAACCATTAGCCGGACGTATTGGTGGTGGTTCGACAACCTTCTTCTTTTTCTTTGCCAATGCAATGGCAGGCATAATTGCGAATATAGTAACCAGTAGAATGATTGTGAAGACGAAACCCAGGTTCTTGCTTCTCATCTCTCCCCCTTGCCTTCTATTACAACTGTGGCTGATTAGTAACAACAATTACAGATGAGTAGAAAGCTACATTGTTGCTTGTGATCCTTCCATTCGTTCCGCTCTCATCTATGATTGTGACATTACCAACATTAAACAGTGGTACGGGAACACGTGTCTGGATCTTTTGCAAATCGATCAACACGGTAGCAACTTTTGGCATAATTACACGACCATTGCCTGCCTTCTCGTAATTGTGTCCATACTCTTCATAGTTGAAAAGATCCGGAGCAACGATCTTGAGTGCTAGACTCAGCTTGGCAGGGCCAGCAATGGCTTTTGACATTACAAATGAGTCCACTCCTCCACCAGCGCGAGCTAGCGAATTAAAGTAGATCTCACCAAAAGGGAAATGTTCGGTACATAATGCTGATGAGCCCCACCAGAAAGGATTTGTCACTGCATCATAAGCCTTCTCTGGATAGAGTGGATAGTTGATGCGCAAATAGACAAACTTTTCGAAATCACCAACTTTATCTCTGGCAAGTGAATTACTATGGCCCATATTTAATGTAAGCAGCGCCACCTGTTGACGTCCATCTATTGTTCGCCAGGGTGCATTCACTATTGCCTGATGTGTGCCAAAGAAGTTTGTATCCCATATGTCAGCTTGTACACCGCTGCCAATCGCATTACCACTTACCGAGAACATAGGAGAGAAGCCGGCTGAACCAGGTATCGCGCCATTACTATTAAACACGATCTCGTTATCTGGTTTAGGTTCTTCTTTAGCGGGCGGGCTAGTAGGCGTAATGGTAAAGGGGATAGGCTCACTCGTGTACCCATTTACATTCAGTCTTACCAGCGCATTTCCTGCTGTGATTTCAGGAACTCGTACCGATAGGTAGTCTTCATTCCCTCCTAATATCTGGGTAGGAACATCATTAAAGGTAACCATATTATAGATCGTCTGACAGCTAAGGTTACGCCCTCTAACAACGATCACTGAGCCTGGTTTTGCCTCTTGTGGTTGTATGCTATCCAGGGTTGGCTGGCCAGAATAGAAACTGATTGAGGAAGGATTACTCACCACCCTATTGACTAGAACTCGTAGAGTTATTGTGCCATTACAGAGTTGATCGGCAGTCAGTTGTATACGCACCTTTTTAGGACGGACCTTTAACACTTTGGCAAATATGCCATTATCATTTACCATAACCATTACGGCTTTAAGATCGCTGCCAAAGTGACGACCATAAATTTCAATGATGGGCTCTTTATCGTTATTGAGCACAGTAACAGCCTTGATCTCAGGCAGGCGATTGTCTGCGGAAACCAGCGCTGAAGAGATGCCTGCAAAAAGCAGGATCGCAGCAAGAAATATCTTAATGGCTTTCATCGATCATTCTCCTTGTATCTGAAAGGCTGCTAAGGAAGAGGGCAAACTCAGAAACTTATGCTCACTATCCCTGCATCCTCAATCACTGCGAGGAGGGATACTCCCGAAGCGATATTTTTAACTTGTATACGTTCGCCACGACGACCAGCAGCGCGCGCTTCACCCTCAACTTCTACATACACCTGATTGGAGCGACCAATAATGCGTACAGCATCACCAGGCTTGATGATAATGTCAGCAAATACTGCATCAGTGGTAAGCGGTTCTCCTTGTGCAACACTATATTTGAGAGTGGTAGCGCGTATTATGTGTGCTTCTCGCAAGTAGCACGAAAGTGGTTTCTTTAAGCGACATGGTTTTACAATTACATCTTGTTCACTAAGACGCTGGCCTAACGCCAAGTTTTGCGCTGCTACTAGCACCGGCGCATATGCTTCTACTTGTGCAGTCACACTTAGCCGTCGCAAGATGCGGCCATCACCACGTACCTCAATCGATACTGCAAATGGTGAGAAGAGATCACGCACTTGGCCAGCAGAAACACGTATTTCTGCATCAGCAGCAGGTATTTCTATTTCTTGTGGAAGGTCTAAACGTACCAAACGGGCAATCGCGCCCTTAGCACGTAACTCACTCAAGAGTGTACGCTCTACTTCTTCGCGTACAGAGGCAAGATCTAGCATTACGGTAGCGCGTCTAACTAGTATTAGTGAAGGTGCATCAATACTTATAATGTTAGCAGGGAATCCTGCAGCAGCAATTGCCATTGCGATCTTTTCTCGTGTTAGCTCACGTACTGCACCAACATCTGGAGCATAACCTAGTTCTATTGTGCGCAGGCGTTCAACCATCTCTATCTCATTCGACATTATATCGGCGATCTCTCCCAAGATAATACGTTCACTGCTTGCTATCACTGCAGGCGGGATAATTATTCTTATTTCGCCATCATCCTCGTCCTGACTAGCAATTGCACACACAAGTGGCAAAATTATTAGCAAAGCTGTGCAAAGACTGCGCCTATACATTAGGAGACCGCCTGATTGATAGTAGTGAGCATACGATCTGCTGCTGTGATAACCTTGGAGTTGGTTTCGTAAGCGCGTTGTGCTGCGATCATTGCTACCAACTCTTCCACCACACTAACATTAGAACCTTCAATAAAACCTTGGTTAATTCGCCCTAACCCATCAGTGTCAGGTGTACCTACAACAGCCTGACCAGAAGCTGATGTTTCTCTAAAGAGATTACGACCAACCGCTTCTAAGCCTGCCGGGTTAGCAAATGAAGCAAGCTGGATCTGACCAACAATCTGGGCATTGGCCTGTCCTGGTGTAGTTACGCTGACAGTGCCATCTGCACCTATCGTTACCGAAGTAGCATTAGTAGGAATTGCAATGGCTGGCTCTAGCGCCTCACCACTTGCTGTCACGATCTGTCCTTGTGCATCCAAATGGAATGAGCCTGCTCGTGTATAGGCAAGATCTCCGGTAGAGAGTCGCACTTGAAAGAAGCCATTTCCTTCAATAACCATATCCAGGGGGTTTTCCGTCTGCCGGAAATCACCTTGTAGAAAGATACGTTCAGATGATATTGCCCGCGCTCCCATACCTATTTGTAATCCCACTGGTAATGGAGTCGAAGCCGTTGCAGCAGCACCTGGAGTGCGTAGATTCTGATAGAGGATATCTTGAAACTCTAAGCGTGTACGCTTATACCCAACTGTTGAAGCATTAGCAATATTATTGGCAATATTGTCGAGATTACGTTGTTGCAACTGCATTCCTGTGGCTGCTGTGTAGAGTGATTGGCTCATAATTAAAATCTCCCTATTACTCGTTACTGATAATCGAAATACTCATCAGAAAAGCTTACAGACGTCCTAACTCTCCTGCCACCTTACGGCCTAGATCATTCATCAAGGTTGTAATGGAGCGCTGCAATGCCTCGAATTCACGAGAATTCTGTATCATTGAAGCCATTTCTGAGATCGCATCAACATTGGACATCTCCAATGAGCCTTGTATGACACGGGTCGATGTAGCTGGTAAGGTTAACTGAGCAGCAGCATCGCTGGCTGTGAACAGGGTTGTACCCTCTTTAAGAAGTTCGCTTTGTGGGGTAGCAAAACGCACTAGTTTCAAGCGATCGATCTGTTGACCCTTAACTGAGATTGTCCCATTGTCGCTGATCGTAACCTCGCCGGGTGGTATGGTGATGGATCCTTTTTCCCCTAATACTAAATCGCCGCTCTGAGTAACCAATTGACCGCCTTCATTAAGTCTTAGTGAACCTGCGCGTGTATAACGCTCCCCTTGCGCTGTCTGTACAACTAAGAGGCCATCACCATCAAGTGCGACATCAAGCGTGCGGCCAGTCTGTCGGATCAGACCATTGCTATGGTCGGTAACTGAGCCAGCGATTAAACCAACATTACGGCCATGCGTACTGGTCGGGGTAGGATCTATAACACGATTGGATGCCGCGTCAGATTGATTGCCAGATGGTGCTCCCGCTGGATTTATTGTGACTTTTGCCGTCAGTTCAGGAGCTTCTACCAATTGGAAACGCAACCGATCCGTTTTGAATCCAGGTGTTGATGCATTAGCAATGTTGTTGGCAATCACATCTAGCGCGCGCTGGCGAGCACGCATTCCTAGATAAGTGGTGTAGAGTCCATGATCCATACACCCTCCTTAAGCAACTTTGTTTAGACCGATAATCAATTCTATTTCGCCATGCGGCACACCTAACATAAGGGCAATGGTGTTTACATCTATACCGCGACGTGAAAGCGAAAGTACGCGATGGCGGCGCTCGGTAATACTCGGTTTTGCTGCTGCTGCTACACTCTCTTCCACTGTAGGTTCAGGAGCAGCAACACCTGGCCGCACACGTGATTCTAGCCAAGCAGTACGACGTGCCAGATCGGTTGCCTGTTTTGTTACAACCTTCAATTCACTATTCATACCCGATATCTTTGTATTTACCTGTGATACCAATTGAAGATTCTTCTGTTTTTCTTTGTGTAGTCGTAATGCCATTACTGCTGATAGGCAGATACTGACAGTAGCGACTGTGCAACTTACTAATTGTATGACAGGTAAAAACTGTAGATTATGCATATCCATTTATCACCTCTGATTTAGAAGAGTTGTCGCGTGCGCTCACCGGTGGCAATGATCTCTGTAATACGCACACCGAAATAGCCGTCGATAACGACGACTTCCCCCCGTGCTAACGGGCGGTCATTAACTATCAATTCAACTGGCTCGTCAACTGTGCGGTTGAGTTCGATCATAGATCCTGTACCCATACGCACAATTTCTGACAATGGCATTTTAGTGCTACCAAATCGAACTACTACTTCCAACTCTACGCCCAGCAATCTTTCGATATTGCGTGGCTTCCCTGCACTCTCTGTAGTGCCTATCTGTTGCTCATCAGCAACTGGCCTTGCCATTACACTATTTGTCTGTGCTGTGTTGGCTGGTTCTAGTAAAGCATTAGGTGCATAGAAGACCAACATCTCGGTCTCCAAGTGGCTGCCTACCATTATTGCGTATGTTCCTACCCAAACAGGATCTCCTAAGATCGCAGCCAGGCGCGACTGCTCTGCGAGCAGATCCAAATATTTTGTCGCGCCAAAAGAGACCTCTGTTCGCTTACCAAAGCTGGCCGTGGTGATGTTAAGCGAGTTGTCGATTAGTGAGCGACAACCAGGCATAGGATTACTACTGGCTGGTTGCCCAGCAATATTTTCTAATGTTGTAATATCTCTACTCTTAAACAGACAGAATAGCTGGCCTGTTAGCATCCCCTGACAAGGTGCTACTAGTGCAGCAGGCCAACTCTTGATCATTGATAAGACACTAAAGAGCGTCTGCTCAGTCGCCCTATCTACCTCAGTCAATGAGGATTCACATAAGCAGTTAAAGGTTTTTGATGCTGCCTCACTCCAGGCTGTAGCAAATGTAGAGAGTAATTGATGCTCAATGGTATCCATATGCTTCTCGCTATTTAGTGCGATTACGCACCAGTGTGCCAACACAAACTGCTAGACGCTTGTCTTGTTGAATCAGTTCACCACGTAGCTTTACTGTTTCACTAATACTGATCTCAATAGGTTCATTAATACGCCGATCAGTACGAATCAGATCTCCTGACGAGATCTGCAGCAACTCTGCTACTGTTGCGGTTGTGCCATGCAATTCGAAAGTAACTGGCAATGCTACCTGCGATAGATTATCGAGCAGGGCGCGTGTCTGTTCGGGTGGAACATTGCTTACACGTGTGTAGAATGATTGATTAAATTTATGAATTATCGGCTCAAGATTGATTGCAGGTATACATAGACTCATCGTTCCACGCGCCTCACCAATACGTACGTGGAATATCACTGTAATTACTATTTCATTAGGAGCAACAATCTGCAGTAATTGTGGACAAGTCTCACATCCAGCAATTTGGAAATCTACATCCAGGATTGGCTTCCAAGCTTCTTGTAG
Organism: Acidobacteriota bacterium; assembly: GCA_040758525.1. Classification (GTDB taxonomy): domain Bacteria; phylum Acidobacteriota; class Blastocatellia; order Chloracidobacteriales; family JADJPF01; genus JBFLVQ01. The sequence goes on along the minus strand of JBFLVQ010000137.1, from coordinate 55 downwards.
AGATTCAATAATGACTTTAAGAAAACCTTCTAGAATATTCTTCTCGATCTCGGTC
>JBFLVQ010000136.1:0-16288 GCA_040758525.1 Acidobacteriota bacterium | reverse complement strand
TACGCACGCTACTAGCTTGGCAAAAGAGGCAGCGAGAGCGGATAGAAGCATTCTTTAATTATATTGAGGACTGGATAGCGCAGCGAATACGTGCTGCGCTAGAGCCTATTGTTCTACCTATCCAGAACTACTTTGCTCGGATAGAAGCGCAGTTAACTCCTTATAATCGTAGATGGCCATTGTTGGGATTGCTTTGTATAGTCATTTCTGTGTATGGAATAGTCAGTGTGATAATGGGCCTCTACAATAATCCTGCCATTTCCCTATATGCATTGCTTGGTAAACAGAGTTCTGCACGGATTAGGTTCAAATGGCAGCCAATAGAAAATCTTCTTGCCAGCACTGCCGCAGATCGTGAAGCAGTTGCCAGAGAGTTGAATATTGATAAGGGTGAGTACATAGTTGCACTCTTCTCGATAAGCTGTGGTGATTGTGAGCGAGAGGCAATAAGACTGAAGCTGCTCAATAACAAGGATAAGCTGATAGTGCTGGCAGCAGCTCCATCACAGGATGTTGCCCAGTGGCGAGCTAGCCTCAAACTTGATTATCAAGTTATTCCTATTACTGATAAACAACTAGAGAGTCTTGGTGGTGTGATATTACCAACCTTTATCCATTTGAAAGATGGCAAAGCTATTGAGGCAGCAGAAAGCACTGAGGTAAGAAGATGAATAATGATGCTGAAATCTATCAATGGTTAAAAGATCTGGCAGAGCATGGCTACTATGCAGATCGACAGATCTGTATTGCGCTAGAGGATTGGTGGCAATCCTGTCAAGGTCCATTGATTGCTGAAGGCTTTCCCGGTACTGGTAAATCAAGGCTTGGCATACTGGTAGCTAAAATCAAGCAGGCATCATTCTATCGACTGCCTTGTATGGAAGACGTAGGAAGAAGAGAAGCCCTCTATACCTGGAATAAGGTATTGCAGAAGTTCTATATGAAGCAGGCTCTTAAGGATGCACAAAAGAGAGGCCAGCCTCTGTCTGATCCTAAAACTGTTATTTATCGAAGAGAAACAATACTGCCTGGCGCACTTGTGCAAGCTTTGCAAGACCCTAATAAAAATGTCGTGCTGCTAATAGATGAGCTGGATAAAGCTCCACGCAACAAGGCATTTGAGGCAATGCTGCTGGAGTTCTTAGAAGAGAGTGCCATTACTATACCAGAGACAGGAGAGCGTATTACACCAGCCTCTGGAGTGCCGCCGCGTACTTTTATTACATCTAATGCTGGTACTAATGGACAGGTAGATTCACTCTCCATACCAGTACTAAGAAGGGGAAGATACTTATGGCTGCCAGAGGCTACCAGACTCAGACAATACTTGATACTCAAACAAGAGGTTCCACATCTGAGTGATTCAGTAGTAAGAGAAATAGCGCTCTTTCTGGACTTGCTAATGGTACAGAGACAGATCGGGCTGGAAAAGCATATCACGATATCTGAAGCGATAATGTGGGCGAGGGCTTTACAGCGTAGAAGAGTTAATAAGTTAACCGATACGGTAATAGTAGAAACACTCTTTGCCCTTAGCAAGAATACAGAAGATAGTAACCGCTTGTGTGGAAATGCCAGATACTTGCTCTCGTTGGTTGATAAACAGATGGGAGTGTTCATCAAAGAACTATCAGTTGCAGGTGTTGGTCTGAATGAGGCAGCCTGAGCAGTTCAGGCTTGAGGCTTATGAAAAGGCTACTTTTAGCAACAGCTATTGTTATGATGATTGCAATGATAGGTGCTATTCCAGTAATGGCCGGACAAAGACAAAGATCTGGTCAGAGTAATCGACAGGCTAAGCTTCCTAAAACCTATATGACAGAGCAACTGGCAGAGAAAATAGTGACTATTTCACGAAAGTATTATGTCGATCCCCAACTCATCACTGAGATTATGCGTTGTGAGACTAATTTTCGTCCCAATCTAACTTCACCCAAAGGAGCTGCGGGACTGATGCAATTTATGCCTGGAACAGCAAGACGCTTTGGTATTACTAACCCATATGATCCAGATCAAGCAATTGCCGGAGCATGTCTTTATTTAAGATTTTTAATGAGTAGGTTTGGACGTCTGGACCTGGCGCTGGCCGGTTATAATGCAGGTGAGAATGCTGTTGAAAGACATGGTAGACGAGTACCTCCATATCGAGAGACAGTAGGATATGTACGTTCAATAATCGCCAACTATCGCAGAGCACGTAAACTTGCAGCTAGCCTGGATAAAGATCCATACACTAGTGAACAGATAACTTATAGTAGATCAGCTCAACGGATTGCTCCATAACCAGAATGGAGCTTGCCTATTAGCATCTTCCAATAACAGGAAAGCATCAAATCACAGCATTTTTATAAGAAAGAGGTCTTTTATGAAGCGACTTTTCTCAACAAGTATTGGTATGAGCCTGTCCATTGTCCTTACTTCGTTCTTATTCGCAGTGATCGGATGCGCTCAAGTTAAATCAAGTTCTGCACCAGAATCGAGTAGCTTACGGTTTAATACTCCTACTGGCTGGCAACGTATCGATAGACCAGAAGGCACACTATTAAGACCTGCTGATACATCGCAGGGTGTCATTATCACGGTATTGCCTGGAGAAGCTCTGAAAGGGAAAAGTTTTCGCACTGTCTTTGAACAGGCTTTAGTGGATGCTCATAAAGGGTTAAAAGTAACAACATTCCTTGCTACTGAATCAGGGCGTAATTCAGATGGCTATGACACGCTTGCCAGTGGTGTTATTACCGATGATGGAAAAGGACAGCAACTCTTTCGCTATTATCTGGGATTAAGTGATGGTTCTAGTATACATATGATTGTTTATGTGGCTAACAACAAGGATGCCTTTGTTAAATATCAACCTGTTGTGAAAGAGTTCATAAATGGAACAACGCTCAATGTTGCTAAGAAGTCTCTGCCTAGCTCAATAGATCGTAGTAGTGGATCTGGCAATGGAATATCGGGACTATTCACCAGAACAGAGACTCGTCAGCAACTCAATATTCGCACCAATCTGTTTGAAACCAGAGTAGTACAAACCTACTATCTCTTCTTTCCTGATGGACGTCTCTACAATGGCCTGCCCAAAGGTGGCAGTATCGACAACTTTGATTTTGATGCTGCTACTAAGACTAGCCCTAATATTTGCGGCTATTACCGAATTGAAGGCAATAAGATTGCTATCAACTGGTTAGGAGAGAGAGCTGCACAGAGCTTAGATTTCCAGCGAATTAAAGATGCTATTACTATTAACAAGATCCGTTATGATGAGGTAAAAAGATATAACGGTCTAATCGCCGGTACCTATTCCATATCGAACTATTTCAATCTATCTGGCGGGGTTGCTACTGGTAGTGCCAGTAGTACTATTTTTATCACCTTTGGTAGTGATGGCAGGTTCACTGAGCAGGGATTTGCTAATTCAGGAGTGGCTACGTCTAACTCAAGAACCTCTACTAATATCAATAGTAGAGGTAGTGGAACTTATCGAATCAATAACTATACTCTTCAGCTTAATTATGACGATGGTAGAAAAGAGAGCTGCACATTCTTTGTTTATCCCGGCAATGAGAATGGCACAAGCCCCAAGGCTGTTATTATCAATGGCGGTAGTTGGCTATTGAATAGTAGTAGGTAGGGATGTAATTATTGTATGGATAGCACAATGATCCATATTTATGGCTCATTTCTATGGACGAAAGTAGCAGAGTTGTTCCAGTTAGACAACAATGAGGGATAACTCTTCATCTCATAAATAGAAGACTGAAAATGACTGAGGTAAGGAGTGATTATGGCAAAACGAACTAAAGTATATATGGTACGTAGAGGCAGACGTTACTTGATCGAAAGAACTGCTGATGGCAGGTTTGGCAAATGGTTACAGGTGGATAGTAAAAAGATCAAGAAGTCGAAAAGAGCTTAACTGACTTTAGATCTCCAAAGCGGGGCCATTAATCCCCGCTTTATCCACTTCCATTGTCACACCAAATAATTATTTACTAACAGGTTTCTGTTTCTTGATAGCATTTCATCAATCATGACTTCAAAATCAATCAGTCTATACTCGCCGCCTTGCGTACGTACTGCTTCTACCTCACGTTGATAAGTAGAGTCAGGTTTACCTGGATTGAGTGACTCTGAGCAAAATGATTTTCCTAAAACGGAGTGTTCCCCATTGCTAGAAAAGATGCAACAGGTTAGAACTCAAGACAAGCCCCACCGATTTATCTGTCCTGGTTACGCAGGCAGTCAAGAATTCAAACCAGAACAATGCGGTTTTCAGCGCACTAACTGTGTCTTCAGTGCTTCTACTACAGCATTTTCAAAGCCTTGTTTCCCTTTCACTTTTTTGCTTTCGCTCTCTAAATACTGATCCCGCTTTTGGGAGAGCTCAAGGATCTCTGCGCGTATGAGCTTGCGTTCAGCCAGGCGCTTATCTATCTCTTTCTGGCGTTCAGCCGGTGTAAGCTTTTGCAGCTCTGTGGGCAGATCTTCCTGTTTTATATCCTGCAGCTTGACCGTGCCATTCTCCAATGCCTGCAAAAGATCATCGGCATAGGCATTGGTATTGACCGCCTTGTTCAAAGCACGGTCAGCCTGGGCTGTTATCGAGGCACCTTGTATTATTACAACTTCAGTGGCTGCTTGCCGCTCCGCATTTAGAACTCGCCTACGCTCATCACCATAGGCCAGATATGTACCGCCCAACTTTGTACTCAGCGCACTGAGCTTCTCGTCATAGGGCGTCTGAATAACCGCTACGCCGCCATCCTGAGCAATACTGAAATATTTCCCTGTGCCCATGTGCGCGATCTGTTGCCATATAACTTGTGTCTCAGAGCTATCTCCACATCGGATGGTGTTGATGATCATATTTTTGCGCACGGCCTGTTCCACTGTGACTTTGGTATCAGGCTCATCCTGATAATCGTCGTGTGGAGGCGCGTCGCCAACAAGAAAGACAATCTGGACAACACCATTGGAAGGTGAGGCCCAGCCAGCCTGATGCACGGCGTCGGCCAACGCACGACGCACATTCTCCGGGGTGTCACCGCCACCCTCGGCTTTGAACCCCATCAATTTGGTATAGATTGCGTCGAGATCATTTGTAAGCGGCGTTACTTGCGTAACATATTGATCTCCGCGATCCCGATAAGCGACCAGCCCGACACGAACCTGCTGACTGATTTCGCTTTGCAGCACCTGGTTAACAATACCCCAAACACTCTGTTTGGCGCCTTCTATGAGCCCGCTCATTGAACCAGTCGTATCAATGACAAAGACTAGTTCCAGTGTTTTGGTTTTGTTGGGGAGTTCGCGGCGTTGTCCATTAATAACGCCAGAGCCAAATGAGGTTAACAGGATAATGGATAGTGTCAGGCACAGGAAGAGTCGTCTTTTCATAGCGTAGCTCCTGGAGAGGGTTTCCATTAAAAATGCTGTGAAAGCTCTGTTTCACAGGGGCGCAATAGCATCGACTGAAGTGTCTAGTTCAATACTCTTTGACGCATAGCAGTACAAGTGGTTCCGGGTTCTCCGGATGAGCGTCGGCATTTCCTGGGTTAGTAGCTCTTCCGACAAAGATAAGAAAGTATGGACTGTCACTATCATCACCACCATTGTCCCTTCGGCAGGTAAAGTTTTCCAGAATTAATTTTTTTATTGTATTTTCCTTTTCTTTTTAGTTTACCCATCGCTGTAAGAGCATAATACAACCATAGTAATGGTAGTATTTGGTAAAGATGAAATATTTTATGTCTGCTCTATATCAATTATGGTTGAGGCTCTCAATTATAAATACTCTTCAGTCAGGAAATTCGTTGAAAAATAATCTAACCGTTCACAGGTATCAGGCAACCGGACGGAGTTGAACTTGAGCCGAAGAAACATTTGGTAACAATGAAGGAGCCGGTTTGGTGTCACGAAAAGCCTGGCAAGCTTGAACCATATAATCGAGCAGATTTCTTTGCTGAGAGCGCAACGTCATCACCACAGACAATATTCGAGCGACAAATAGACTGCCTTCTGTGCTCTGTGTGCCCCAACTACTTTTACGCCACAAGACAAATGACGAATAGCTCGTGGCGCCACATTATTAGTAGGTTCAACACCTTCAAGGCGGACAAATAACCACATTGCCGGCTCACGTTTCAATAACTCTTTGCAGGTTCTGGCAGTGCTCACAGCAAATAGTAGCAAAGGGGCTTGGCTATTAATTAAGCCGATCTAAAGCCATATTGATTGCTCTACCAACCTCTCTCTTCAGATCTACAGGACTAGTTGAACTCGCGGCTTAACTGATGTTCAACCAAACGAACCGCCGTGTACGGAACCGTTCGCACGGTGGTGTGGGAGGTCGGGAGGCGTGAGCCTCCCTCCTACCCGATTTCACCAAGTTTAAAACATTCATTGAAGGAACCTTTGAAGGACTATTTAGAGTAGGATATTTTTATCTCTAATTTAAGGACAGCGATTTTAATCAATCAACAACCTGATCACAAACCTCGTCTTGGTTATTATTAATTACAAGAGTTTGCAGTAATCCCACTACGTTGTCTTCACTGCTCTCGATGTGAGGTGAGAGTATCTTTTCCCATCTAATTTTTGGTATAGTAGGCGCTTTTTGTATTCTCTTGCGTCCAGGCCGATTCCAGGTCTGTCCACCTTTTGACTTTGCTACTGGTACCCATTGAACAGCTTTAAGAGAGGTGCCAACCTCACTTTCCAATGTATAAGTAATAATTTTCTGGTAACCTCTCTGTTCGGCCTCGCGAGCTGCAGCTCCATATAGCTGTGAGCAGGCATTCCAGACAAGCTGTGGGGGAATATCTGTACGAACACACAGCCGATTAACCTCTACCGTGTCATTGTTTCTTGCTAGTAGTCTTGCAATCGGTCTACCGACCCAAGCAATACCAATCAGGGTTGGTCCATTGTCGCAAGCGATCCCATACAACCAACCAACAGGGGCTTGGTTATGACGATGATATTTATTGATGAACTCCTTGGCCATCTTCTGGTCTCCAGGTTTATTGAGCAACCTGGTTGTTAAGCAAAAATCTACATGATTAAGATTATGGTTGTCTTCGATCACAGATCGAACCCGATCATTTTTCTCTGAAGCATAAGCGCAACGTTCCCAAGTATCAGATGACCATACATCATTGTTTTCCATAAAATCTGCCTCCAACTCCTCACAACATAGTTGTGGATAGTAAATATCTTCTGTCTCTAAAGTCTGTTGATATAATGAACTTTCTGCTAATAGGCGATTCCAATCTATTTGCTGACCACAAAAAGGACACTTTTCATTATTGATTCGCATAAGAATCACGTCAGGCTGATTAACTCTTTCTATTGCGAAACTACTTCAAGCTGATAGTCTACTCCTTCTACTATGCTGCTTTCAGGTGATAGTGATGATTCATCAAGGAAAGGAAAAGGCTTCACCAGCCAAGGCGCATATAAATATCCATTGACTATGGATGCCTTGATAAGCGTAGAGTTGATGTCTGCACCATAAAGCCGCAAACTATAATTAGAAGCAAATAAGAGCATACGGCCTGTTCCTAGACATGGATCACAAACTGTCTTTATTCTGCTATCCACGCCATCTTTTTCATAATCAGAGAAGCTCATCTCAACCATAGCTTCTACTACACAGTGTGGAGTAGGATAGAAACCGAGTCTGCGACCAAAGGCATTGGCAGCTAAAATAGCACCCCAATAGTCGAAGGGATATGCGATGAGGAATGCAAGATTGAAGTGTTGATAGAGCGCCATGCTTGCTTGAGTATTGGAATTTTTAGGTAACTCTTGCTGGCCAGAGTAACCGAGGCCATAAAGCAGCCAATCTAAAAAGTACTCCATATCACTCCAGTTAGACCACCCTAACCAATTACGGGCAATCAGGTCTAAACATGATTCGATATGATATCTGGCTGGCAATTTATGAGTTTCGGTTGTGCCTTCACAAATGAACTTGATTTTAGGGATAAGTTCATCAAGGAGCTGGCCTGCTTGCATAGTTCGTAGCCAATAATCCCAACGTCGCCAGCAGAGGTAATCGAGTTCAAGTAAATAGGGAAGCAACCATCCATGTTTAAGATCTCGTTTGAGATTTTTATCAATAGTTGGCGACTTCCATTTCTTTAATTGTTCACGTATATTCTCAAGCATTATTCTGGCCTCCTTCCATTCAAAGAAAAGGCTGCCTTGTTTATGATTGGCAGCCTAGCTATTTTTGAAACAAATTAGTCAAGCCGCAGCTTGTTTGGCTTTCGGAGTTATAGTGCGCTCAGCGATTTCCAGACACTTCACACAAGTGGGGGAACCATTCGACACTTCTTCAAGACCCCAAAATTTATCACGGGGCTTGCAAAGAGCATCACCAGCATTGCGTTGTAGGCGACCGATATGCAGCTCTTGTCTCAATATAATATGGTCTCTACCATTGCTATTAGCATGCTCATGCGGGTTGTATGCATAGGCTGTTGTCCAAGGGAAAGGCAGATTTGCAACGATCTCTTTGGCGGCTGCTAAAAACTCTTTGATAGCCTTCTCCTTTGCGTCCCAATTCTGATTAGTTCGATTGTTTCTCCATTGCCAGTAAGCTTGCTGACTTTGTTCGTGCATTTGCTTGATGCTCATAAATTTCCTCCGTTTCTCTCAATCTTAAGCTGTTCGGGTTCTAGGGTTAATTAGGGTGCTAATGCCTGATGCAATACTTACCAGGCATTAGTAGAGATCTTATTGATGGCTAGCTACCGATGGCTTTTCGGTAGCTTCATAGCGCAGCTTGGCAGCAGACTTGATCCGCACTTGGCGTCCAGTGGCAACATTAATACCTTCATATCCACCGTATGGGGATGGGCGTATGAGCCTAACTGAGGTTAGTTTACCGCTGACCTTAACTACATAGATATTTCCAATTTGAACGTCTGCCTTTTTCATAGAAAACCTCTCCTATAAGTAAGTGATAGTTGGTTTATGATTACAAAATTACTCTGCTGTCTCACTATCGCTTGACCCTTGCTGTAGCTGTAATCTCATTAACTCGGCTTCAACTTCTTGATAGGCCCTGTCAAGCTCAGAGGGCTTGAGAGAATTTAGATCTGGTGTTTGAAGAGATGTGCCGGTCAGTGCTTCAATCTCACTGAGGCAGACAGAATAATGGCTTATCAATAAAGCTTTCAATGTGCTGGCAGATGATGCAGCCAGTGATTTTGCTTCCGAAGCACTCAAGCTGGCAATTTCACCATCGAAAGAAACTTCGCCGCCGAGCTGGATAATACGGTTATGCATACGCTCAATGCTATCAATTAGACTCTGCAGTCCAGTAGGTTTAGTCTCAACTTGTGGTATTTCAGGGTTGGGTTGTTGCGCGGCAACATCAATAGCTTTTGGAAACGGTTTGATATTGGCCTTAGCACGGTCGCCTTCGGTTTCTTCATCGGGCAGGGCTACTAGTTCACCATCCTCATTAACCACTGCGCCAAGCTCGTCAGGTGTATAAACGGGGCCAGCGAAGATCGACGGGCAATACCACCTTGCACCATTGGTTAGGGCACGGGCATAAAGCATATTTCTAGGAAAACTACGCCAAGTTGGAGTAGAACCAGACAAACCAGCAACCTTGGCATCTTTTTCATCGAAGGTTGACACTCCAATTTCCTGACCATTCTCAAAGAAAGTAATAGTGCAACCAGTGTTATCCAATCTAGTGACACGAAAGTTATATTTCTTACTGCGCTGAATGGTAGCAGCGATAAGATTGGCGCTGAGTGTTACCTTTCCTTTGACCACAAAGATTCCAGCCATACTTGCAATAGGGCCAAAGCCAAGCTCTGCACCAGCCAAGATCTTCACAACACACTGAGCCGCACCTTTGCTGTCAGCAAAGAACCCACTATCAGCAAGAATTTGTGCAAGGTTAATGGTTGTTTCCAAGCTCATATTTTTCGTGGATGGGATGAGAGAAAGTGCTTGATGCTGATTCATTTTAGTGTCCTTTCGTATGGCTTGATTAACTTTGTGATTGTTATAACGATATACGTCATAACGTATAAAAGGTTGCAAAATATAAGCAAATTTCAAGAAAAAGTTAATTCTTGTGCATTGTGAAGACAATGGACAGCATTGAATGCGTTAATTGTTGCGGCATTCAAACTGTTAGTAATACCTAACAAGATATTGAAGCCATTATATTCAACACAGATGAACAGGCGACCTAGTGAATCATTCTGAATGCTGACGACTGGCTGTTGAGTGCTGTTGTTGGATTGCTCTGATATCATATTAGTTACTCCCTTCTAAAATGTAGCTGTAATCTATAGATAGGCAACACGCTGCTGAGTACTAAGCTGAAACCTTTTTGTGCCCGCTAACCTACTCACCTTTTACAGCCCCTTGGTTAGCATTTTTTAAGGCTGTTTCCCTTAGCCCCTTTCCGTATTACCGTCCTTGACTATGTTGAGAGTATAGCGTTAATTTGATAATAAATCAATAGCAAAATGCTATCAAAATGAAATAGTTTTGAAGTCGGACTGGAGTTTTTGACTAAGAATTGATACTATTTTGCTATCAAGTTGAAAGAGGTTGTTATGGCCGCAAAGAAAAAGTATGCTGATAAAGCTTTGATGATCAGGTTGACAGAAGATCAGTTTGAGAAACTAACTGCCTATTGTGAGGCTCAGGGGATGAGTTATGCAGAGGCTGCGCGTGAATGGGTGCGGAAACTTCCCGATCATCGCAAACCCACTGGTCAGCATAGCAGTAGCTAATGAGATACGGTGGATTTTCCATGAATTGTTATTGTAGTGTAGCTTGGAATATATTCTTTTGGCAGGATATACAAGAACGCTCAAGTTGGAATATAGTGGAGGGTTGTAAGTGCTTACCGAACAACATGCAATGGAAAGTTTAAGCCGTGCTTACATACACGCCATTGCTGCTGAGGCACGTATTAATTTGAAGGTTGAAATAAATACTGATGAGTACGACTATGGAGTGGATGGCGCTTTTAAACCTATTAAATTTCTTGGTAGTGAAAGGGTAAGCGACGGATTTATTTTGGATTTCCAACTTAAGGCAACAACTAATTGGAGTATCGATAGTACGCACGTTATTTATGATATGGAAGTATCAGCATACAATAAAGTTGTTGATAGAAACAATACAGACAGAGCTGTACCTATGATATTAATTTTGCTGTGCTTACCAAAGGATCGCAATGCTTGGACTGATTTCAATGAGGATAATTTATTATTACGCAAGTGCTGTTACTGGGAGAGATTGACAGGAGCTTTAAGTGATAATATAAAAAAAATGAGGATCAAAATTGTACGAACTCAACTGCTTACCCCTACGAGTTTGGTTAATATTTTGGGATTCCTTAAATCAGGAGTATGGCGATGACAAATATTAAGCTAGATAACACGTTGCTTCAGTTTATTGATATTAGCTACCTTAGCTCTTACCTAGAAAAACATGGATGGAAACAATCAGAACATCCTAATGACCGCATTATTTTATTTAAAGGCCCACTAGATAATGATGGGGAACCTATAGATCTGGTTATTCCTAAGAATAAATCGTTTGGAGATTCTTATCGACGTTTAGCTGAAGCATTAGATGTTTTAAGTATCATTGAAAAACGGCCTGCAAATGAGATATTAAACGAAATATTGGGAGGGAAATCTAGTCGATCACTTGCGTGGACAACTTTGAACCCCTTTCAAAAAATTTTGTGGGCAACTACCACGGGATTAACAGTAAGTCTAGTTATTGTGAGTATATTTCTGCTTATATTTAACCGTTCTGAAAATTCTTTCGACAGCTTAAGGCAATGGATGTTCTTATTAACTAATACGTCGATAGGCTTATTATTAGCTGGTATTGTTGGTTTCTTGATAAATAAATATCCGGTACCAACACAACAAGAGGACAAAAAGACACACGGTCGTTGAGTCCTTCAATTTAACAGTAGCCATGATAGCATTGACAAATTTACTAGCTCGACTTGGGTGAATGGTAGGATGCTCGAAGACCCCTCTCCTAGCAAGGCAAGAATAGCAAGGTGAGCAGCAATTGCTATCACTACAATGGTAGTAGAGACAGGTTGAAGGTTTGTAGCCTTTGAACACAAAGCCAGCTTCAATTAGCTGTCTGGCAACCTCTTTGTTACGAATATAGAATTTCTTGCTCATGTATCTCCTCCAAAAACCTAGGATCAAAATGGTGGTTCATCTGATGATGTCACCCACTCCACCTAACCGGTTAAGCGGTATAGTTGGAGCTTGTAGGGTCTGGAAGATCAGACAAGCTCCTGGGGTGACCAGCTCACTGATACTTGAAAAACTATCAGTAAACGTTATCCGTGAAGTTAAAGAACCTACCCTGGGGTGCGTGCCAGCTCCAGGCTCTAGTACTCAGGAGTTAAACAGGTATAGGGAGTTGAAGCCAGTGCTTTTGAGATAGGCTGACGAATAACCGAGCGAGGCACACATTAACTGCGTAAGCAGACTGATCCGAAAGGATTATTTCTATGAGTAAAGTATTCGTATTTGATACTAACCATCAACCATTAGCACTGTGTAGTCAGAGAAGGGCAAAGAAGTTGTTACGTGCTAGTAAAGCAGCAGTGTTACGGTTATTCCCATTCACAATAATTCTCAATCGTGCAGTCAGTAATCCAACACTACCAGCATTGAGGTTGAAGATCGATCCAGGCAGTAAAAAGACTGGAATTGCCATTGTTAATGACCATACTGGTGAGGTTGTTTGGGCAGCAGAGCTAGAGCATAGAGGAGATAAGATCAAAGCCAGTTTGGATAGTCGTCGTGCAATACGACGTAGCAGACGCAATCGCAAGACTAGATATCGCAAACCCCGCTTTAATAACCGCACACGCAAGGCAGGATGGTTACCACCATCAATAGAGAGTCGCATCTGTAACGTGATTACTTGGGTAAAGAGATTAACCAGGCTATGTCCTATCATAGCGATATCACAAGAGTTGGTTAAGTTCGACACTCAGCTTTTAGAGAATCCAGAAATAAGTGGGCTAGCTTATCAACAAGGCACATTAGCAGGTTATGAGGTGCGAGAATTTATCTTAGAGAAGTATGGCCGCAAATGTGTCTATTGTGGTAAGAGAGATACCATTCTGGAGATCGAGCATATAGTACCTCGCAGCCGTGGAGGTAGTGATCGAATCACTAATCTCACATTAGCCTGCCATTCTTGTAATCAGAAGAAAGGTAACCGTACTGCAGAAGAGTTTGGCTATCCTCAAGTTCAAGCACAAGCCAAAGCCCCATTAAAAGATGCTGCCGCTGTCAATGCTAGTAGATGGGAATTGTATCGTAGATTACAAGCTACTGGTTTACCCATTGAAACAGGTACAGGTGGTAGAACTAAGTTCAACCGTACACAACAAGGCTTGCCTAAGCAGCACTGGGCTGATGCTGCTTGTGTTGGTGCAAGCACGCCTGAGAAGTTGATTATTGCTGGTGTGCAGCCATTGGAGATTAAAGCTATTGGACATGGCAGTAGGCAGATGTGTCTAGTGAACAAGTTTGGCTTTCCACGTACTAGCGCTAAAGCAGGAAAGCGATTCTTTAGCTTGCAAAGCGGCGATATTGTCAAAGCAACCATTACTGCTGGTAAGAAAGCAGGAACATATATTGGCAAAGTTGCCGTGAGAGCAAGAGGTTATTTCAATATAACAACAAACAAATTAATCGTGAATGATATCAATCACAAGCATTGCCAACGATTGCATGCTTGCGACGGTTATAGTTATTCATAGGAGGAGGCGCTTCCTCTCCCGCTAATGGCTATCGCCATATAGCAGGAGTACCCGCGCCGAAGATATGATGGAAGCAACATCATCATTGATGATGGAATAAGTTTGTTGAGCCGCGATGAGCCGTTGCTCTTGAATGGCTTCATCCATTAGCTGATAGTACAGTTCTTGGTTATCATCAGAACATCCTTCAAACTCTTTATCCGCATCCTTAGTCTGGAATCTCTCATCCTCTTTGATAATATCGTTGTATTCAGTATTGATTCGCATTTTTGAACTCCATTGATAAAATTGCTTTGTAAATATATACGATCAAGTAGATGTAATGTTTCGACAAATTAAGAAAAACTCAGGAAATAAGCAGGTTTTGCAATGGTTAAACACTTTATTAACTACAACTATACGTTAGGTTATATTCATTAGCTACAACAATATTCCTTAGTGGGGGCGTTTCATTGAAAAACGATCTTGCTGATTTGGAGCGGGTTTGAGAGCATAAAAGCTGAAACAAACCTATTTTTTCCAAACGAGACAAGTCGATGGGAACACCCCAGTTGTTGAATTGTCCAAACGGCTGTAAGACCGAAGAACGAAACCTTAAATTGGTGGAGTATTATGAACCCCAAAAAACTCCACTATATCGGTGTTTGAAATGTGGTCAACGCTTCAGTGGACGCCGCAATAGTATCTTTGTAGGCTACCACACAGATGACCAGACAATTTACCGCGTGCTCAAAGCACTAGCAGAAGGGAACGGCATACGAGCTACAGCAGGGATCTTTGACATAGATAAGAAAACAGTTGAACGCATCCTTGATCAAGCAGCCAAACATTGTCAGCAAGTCAGTGAGCGATTGATTACCGACTACCATATGGAAGAATGTCAGTTGGATGAACTCTGGGCATTTGTCAAAAAAAGGAAGCGCACCTCACAGCAGTAGAAAGACTCAATGCCATCTATGGAGATCAGTGGGGCTGGATAGGGTTTGACCCACGTCACAAGATAGTGGTCAACTTCGTTGTAGGACGCCATATCCAGGCCAATGCAGACAAACTTGTAGCTGGTATAAAGAAGCGCTCTGATGGCTCGATCCCACTCTTTACTTCTGATGAGCTGGATCACTATGACGACGCGTTGCTCAAAGCTTACGCTATCAAGAGGGAGTTTCCTAGAACCGGTAAACGTGGACGGCCTCGCAAGCCGATTCTTAAAGTACCAAAGGATCTACTCTATGCTCAGGTGGTCAAACATAGAGAGCGTGGTCGAGTTGTCAAGATCTCGACACGAGTAGTGTTCGGGACTAAAAAGGCTGTTGCAGCGAAGTTGAAGCGTTCACCAGTGAGCCGACACATCAACACTAGCTTTGTAGAGCGTAATAACCTGACTATGAGACATCACAACCGAAGACTTGTAAGAAGGACTATTTCGTTTTCAAAGAAGCGTGAGCGATTGGAGAAGCAACTCCATCTAGCATTCGCTTATTACCATTTCGTTAAGCCTCATCTTAGCTTAAGAAGCTTGGTAATGGATAAAGACAAAAAATATCAAAATCGCACTCCAGCTATGGCTGCTGGTATTACTGATCACATTTGGTCTATGCCAGAACTCTTTTCTAAAGCCCCTTTCCGGGCATCTTGAAAATTGTTCTATTTCTGAGGCGCTGATCAATGAAACGCCCCCACTAAGCAATATTCATAAGCGATAAATTACCTTTTAGCCTTTTTGCTCTTGTTTTTCACCATAGTCTTGTTTTTAGTTTCACTGCTAGCAATTTTATTATTAAGCTTCTTCAGCGTAGACAGTATCTGGCTATTGAGCTGATTAGTTTGAGCGAACTGAGAGATCACCTCTAAAGCTTTAGTAAAAGAATCAGCCTGAGCAGCAATAGCAGGGAATTGACTAAAGAACGACTCCGCTCTCACAATGAAAGCGTACATTGCTCTATCCATAGAATCTTGCTGACGAGACACCTTCAACAGACTATCTTGCAAAGCACCAATCTGATCTGTGAAGGCCTGCAATCCAGCTTGAAGCGTACCATTCAACTTATCAATGGAGATTGCAATAATATCTATCTGTTTGGTCGTAGATCTATTCAAGTACCCACTTAACAGGGTTGAGCTGCTAGCGGCATAAAGTGAGCTGGCCTGGTTGCTCTAATACATCCTATCAAAAACTACTAGCGTAATAATACGAAATGCAAGTAAATAACTTTTCCTTTATTATAAGGTGCGATTGCATTGATAGGATAAAGAAAGGCCATTCTCTAAGCCAGAATGGCCTTGTTAATAGAATTAGAGTTTTTGACAAATTGATATGATATGAGCGTATCGATAGAGCTGTTGAAAATCAACTGTATTTTGGTGGTAGATAAGGGTGTTTCTTAATTGACTTGTTAAAGTAATTAATAATAGTCACCAGATTGAGAATGATATTATTGTTAAGGCAGCAATTCCCGGTTTAGACGAGAACAAAGGAGTTATGGG
>JBFLVQ010000135.1:0-16392 GCA_040758525.1 Acidobacteriota bacterium | reverse complement strand
CCTCAAGGGTGAGAATAGAGATTAATAACCCGTTCAATGGCTCTACGGCATACAGTACAGAAGGCTTCGCTACGGGTAAACATAATACAATCGACCTGAGGGCGGTAATAACCTTTTGGTTCATACATCGCGCCCTCAAAAGCTCCTACCTTGCTAAAATATTTTTCTCCTTGAAATAGGCGGCTTTCATATTCTTTGGAGGCGCGAAATAGGCTATCCATCTCTTCTTCAGGTTTGCCTTCGCTACGTATCTGTACACGTTTTCGCTGTGATTCACGAGAATAGGTTTCGTAGGTTTCTTTACCCCAAGGAGTCGGTATAGGTGTATCAGTAGTAACCAGATCCTTCCACTTTAGATTCTTTGGATCTAGTAGTGCTGTCACGTTTGGCTCCCAAGGCTCTACACGACTTTCAGCCGGAACGTAAACATCTGGAGAAGTGTAATACTCATCAGCAAGCCCGGCAAAATGATGACCAAATTCATGAACAAAAATATAGGGTCCCCAAGCACTATCGGCTGCTACTGTGCCATATAGGCCAAAGATACCGCCGCCACCATAGGTACGATTATTCACTAAAATCTCAACAAAATCATAAGGAGCAAAACTAGCAACATTACGGAAGCTGCGATTGTCAAAAGTGAGTACATAACGCTCGCTGCCAAATGCATCATAGCTACAACCAAGCGGTGACTGTTTATGCACACCCGTTGAAGGTCGTGAGATACCCGATTCCGCTGCAGGTGGGCAGATTGCCCATACATTGAAATCCTGCCGTCGCTCTTTGAATGGTGAAGTGGCAAGTAGCGTATCCGTAAGCCTACGCGCATCCTGCTCGAATTTCTTGCGCTCCTCAATCTTATAACCATCACCAAGGATAAGTAGATCAACCTTTGTTGCCGGATCGCCATTCTTCAATATCTCTATAACAGGGCCTGGCGCAACAGGTTTGGAGATATCGACAAAGACATCTTTGGGATCCACAATGACAGACCATATCTCACGGAAGGCGTTGTTGGCATCACGCTTCTTCAAAACAACTTGGACAGGTGTTGTAGGGGCAGGGAAGCGTAGCGATTCATGAAATGTTCGGTTTGCATGCTTGGCCTCTTCAGTAATCTCCCACTCGCCGTAGATCGAGCAGAAGCCTCGTGAATAGAGGATACGATTGGTATTGCGATCGATCACTTCAAAGAGATATTTCCCTAGATTGGTGTCATCAATCGCTTTTTGTGGGGTTCCTGGCCAACTAAGTGGCTCGACTACTACTCGATCTAGGCTAAGCAATTCTTGCGTAGCATTGCCGCTGTGGTAATAATCTAGGCGCATCGTGACTGGTTTAGTCTCCGCCCACATATTCAACGTACACAGGAATATTAGTAGAGACAACATTATTAACCGTTTCACAAACATGGCCAATTTTCTCTCCGTTAATTTGATTGGAAAACAAGATCATCTAATAAAAAAACGCGAGTGACAAGCAGTAATTGTAGCTTTACCGCTTCTCACTCGCGAACGATCACGTGCCTGTTTGGTTACAATCCAAGTCGCTTAATCTTAAGCCGCAGACCACGGCGCGACATACCTAGTTCTTGAGCTGTATGAGTAATATTCCAATTATTGCGTTCTAGTGCCGAGAGAATCAGGTCACGTTCTACCGGACGCATAAATTCGCGTAAGTTATGAGCGTTACCACCTGTAGCCTTACTGTTACGCTCTGGCTCAACCACAGTAAGCACAGGCGGCTTTGCCGTTGTTGGTACAATCTGTGGTTTGTTGCTATAGCAGATATCATGCGACAGATCATTAATCGAGATTGTGTCGTTGTCACTGTGATAGGCAAACAATCGCTCAATCTCGTTACGCAACTGACGTACGTTACCTGGCCAGCGGTAATGCTCTAATGCATCCATTGCTACTTCAGAAAAGAGCAACCGCTTACCACCATAACGAGTGGAGAAGAGTTGTTGATAATGGTCTACCAACATCGGTATCTCTTCTGCGCGCTCACGCAGAGGTGGGATATGTATATGGATAATATTAAGCCGGTGGTAGAGATCTTCCCGAAAACGACGCTCTGCTACTGCCTGAGCAAGGTCGGCATTGGTAGCAGCAATCACACGTACATCAACTTTCAAGGGGCGATCCTCACCGAGCGGTTGGATCTCGCCGGCTTCAAGAAAGCGTAATAATTTTGGTTGTGCCTCTAGGCTTAGGTCACCGATCTCATCAAGAAAGAGCGTACCGCCCTTAGCAGCACGGATCAGTCCTTGATAGTTATTAGTTGCACCAGTAAAGGCGCCGCGCTTATGACCAAAGAGTTGACTCTCGATCAACTCGCGGGGTGTTGCTGTGCAGTTGAAAGCGATAAAAGGACCCTCGCGTAACGCGCTTTCACTATGGATAGCACGTGCCACCAATTCTTTGCCTGTGCCAGACTCACCAGTGATCAATACCGTAACATTGGAGGTACGGATCTTTCTAATCTGCTCAGCAATATGGTGCATTGCTGGACTTACGTAGACAAATCCCTCAATAAGAGTTTTAGGAGTGCGGACTAGTGAGGGTGTTGTTGATGCAACTGTCTCGACATGAACTCTCGATTGTAGTACCGATTTCTCCAATCCAATCCTGACTATATCCAGCAAGAGATCGATACACTCCATCTGATCTTGAGTAAATCCATCACGGGACTTATCAAGACAAAAGTAGGTGTCAGCCAAGTTTTCACAAGAGATCTTGATAAGCATACTATTGGCTGAACGTCGTCCATTCTCAGCAATACGTAGATCCAGAGCAGCGATATGGTTCAGGGCTTCTTCAGCGCGGCAACCGCTAGCAAGGAACAGGGTTGGCGGAGTGCCAGGCTGGAATATGATCAGCCTGCGCAGATTAAAGATCTCAAATGCAATGGCAGAAAACTCTTGAAGCAACAGTTCGCTAGTAATGCTGGCTTGTGTCAATCGCTTCAATAAAGTTCTCTCTGATACTTTCTCTGGCTTGTTTGTTTCTGCCGCCGCGCCATGAGAAGTTATATAACAATCAATCCGCTCTTGCATTGCGTGTGCTTTCTCCAGTTCGAGATTAGCGCCCAATTCGGTAAATATTTCACGAGCTTGTTTAATTTGGGTGGCGGCTCTATCATAGCTTCCGCTCTTTGCCAATACTTCGGCAAGTTCCATATGGCTGCGGCCAACCTCATAGCGATCTCCAATTGAAGTAAAAATCGAAACAGAGGCCATGATATGTTGTTCCGCATCCGAATAGAGTTCCTTAATACCCTCCAGCCTGCCGTTGAGTCGCTGTGCAAATCCCAGCATATAAGGTGAAGATTTATGTTTCATGTTCTCCTGCGCTTGCCGCAGAAAGTTATGTGCTTGTTTGTAATCTTGACGGGCACAGTAGTATTCAGTTAGCGCAAATTGTGAGAACACGATTTCAGTGTGTTCCTTTACTGCTACGGCAACTTGTAGGGATGTATTGAAGGATTTGAGCATAGCCATATTAACTTTGTCGCAGCAGTAGCCTAACAGGCGTTTGGCATGTGCAAATGCACCTTTATCAATATGCTCAATAATTTTGGCTGCAGTAGTGAGTAACGATTTGGCAGCGGCAAAATTGCCACAACGAATATTCAACTCGCCAGAAGTAATTAATAGCAATCCTTCAATACGAGTATTATTGGTCTTACGTGCTAATTCAAGAGTCTGGCTTAATATCTGAGTGGCTTTTTCCCATGGACCAAACCGTAATAATGCATCACACAGATCGTTATAGCAAAGTGTAATGAGATCTAGGTTGTCGATCCGTTGGAAATTTTCTATAGCTTTCTCATATAAATTAATAATCTCTTCACCTGAACCACATTCTTCGAATAGCGTTGTACTAGCTAGATTCATTTGCAACTGGCCCAACCATCGATAGTAGCGCGTACCATCAATCAATGTAAGGCCTTTATTATAGTTTAATTTGGCAAGGGCAAAATTACCTTCATAATGTGCCAAAACGCCCATGAGCAAGAAAACCTGCGCTGACAGCAGATTATTAGCAAGAGAATCCGCTTTGGCAAAAGCCCGCATCAGGTAGTCTCGTGCAATTGCATATTCGTTGATTCTCGTATATACACGTGTGAGATACAAGTAACAACGTGTAACTCCTTCAGCATTAGAAAGAATTGTGAACAGACGTAAAGCTTCCGATAGCTTTGCGATCGCCTTTGGGTTTTGATTGAGTCGGCTAGAGCTTTCTCCTAGACAAAGAGCCACCTTAGCTTGAGACTCTTCTGAGAGCATTACCGATTCCATTTCGTAACAGGAAAGTGCCTTGGCAGCCATCTCATACCGACCCAACTCACACAAGGCTTCGCTAAGCAAGCAACGTAAAGCCGCTTCTCGCTCAGTATCTTCTATTCCCTGCTCAAGGAGGTCTTCTACTAAATTAATAACTTTAGTATATTCACTACACTTAAAAGCCTCTTCTGCCTGAGTGAGTATTGCGGTAATCTTGGCCCGTTCATAGTTATTCTTAGCTTTGTCAAACACCATGTACTTGGGTGCTAAATTGTTTATAGTCATAAAATCAGACCAATTGTGATTATTTAACTTTCATTAGATTAACGGCTCCAATAGAGGTCTGCTTTCCTGTAATGGCAAGTAAACCTGTCTCCTCTTCTAAAGCGATATTAAGAGTAATATTGGAAAGCGGTGTTATCTTGGTAGTCGTTCCTGTTAGGGTTTCAAATTGGTATACATCACCATTGTTAGTAGCAATGTATGCTATAGTGCCATTCGAATTGAGTGTGGTAGAAATCGACTCTGCATCATCAAATACGTACTCAGAAATCACCACAGCAGTTCGTACATTGATAGTGCTAATCCTCTTCTTAATATCTGATGGACGATTTATTGAGCCTCTAATATCGCTGGGGCGATTAATTGAGCGGGAGCGAGTAATGAATACTAGTGGCTGAGCCTCGCCCTCAAGCGACTTGACCAATCTGTAAGAAGTAGTAGTAGGGTTGGCGATCGCCTCTTCAGTATCTTGGGCGGCCAATGATGGGTTTTGCACCAACTTTGTCAAGCTTACACCATCTTTAATGGAATAGTCGTAAAGGATGCCCTTCAAGCTCGAAGTTATATAAAGTTCGCTGGCGCTCTCATTAAACGCGATATTAGTGCCGGGGGCAAATACATCATCTTCGGGAAGTACGATCTCATTAGCACGACTACCATTGACATTAATATCTAATGGGAAAAGTTTACCGGTAGCAGCATCCAAGCGATAGAGCAGAATGCTAGATTGGAAACGACTGCGCTGCCAGAGGACAGCAAGAGTATTGCTGTTGGCATCGAAATCTATGTTTATCAGACGATTTTCATTACTGTAGGATTCTGCTGGGATCACTTTGGTAACATCGACAATCTGGCCTAACGACTGTGACGGACCATTGATGGTAGAGAAAACAAAAAGAGAGCTTTTGTTGGAAAAGATTGCATAACCATTGTTGCTAAGCGCTACTTGGTCGGGAATCCAGTCCCCTTCCTTAGCCATAGGCACTTCTACACTAACCATACCAGTGGCTTCGTTGAACTTTCCTTGGTCATTTGCGCTTAATATGAAGAGTTGAGCATGCGGAGTTGGTTCGGTAATAGAACCGGAAACTACAATCGTACTGCTAAATTTGTCGATTGTGATCCCCGTAGGTGAGAAGACCGTCTGACGGCGATCAATGATTTCGCCGCTCGTGGAATCAAATGCATAAAGTTGGTCTCCCATTGTGCCATCAGATTGGCGATTGGAGGCAATAAAACCATAGCGGCCATCACGGTTGAAGACCACATTGTTACTTGCCTCTAACTGACCTGGTATATTTACGACTACCTGGTTCTCATCCCTAATATCGCCCTGTGCAGAAATGGTAGCAATAAGCAAAATGAAACTGATTACTATTGCGAGTGGCTTTCTCATCATAGCTTTTACTCCGAACTTCCCAATGGATACTTTTATAAGAATAACTTCTTATGGCATTATCTATGCCATTAATAGAAAAGTTTCTCTAATCTTTCCTGATAAATCTCTATCCGCCCTAGTTTCAATGACATGTAAAACCGAAGTAAAATTTGGTAGAAACTCTCTCTGATAGTAAATTGGATACAATGTATCCAACCCATAAACATACTATCCGGTAGATAAGGAGAGTAACTTGACAGTTCAAGCTACTAAGTAGACTATTTTGGGCGTAAAAAGACGTAAGGATTTAGATTGCTAGACAGTCATAAAAGAGACTATGGGCGAGAGATGTTACGGTAACCGCTATAGATAATATCGACAAAACTTTCCATACCATGTAGTGCTTCATTGACCTGCAATGTGCGCGAAAGACCAGTACCAAGACGTTTGAGATCATCTTTAAGTCTGGGCTGCTCACCGATCAGGGCGATCACTAGTAACAGCAATATCGCAAAATAGAGCTTCTTTCCTGATAACATATAACTTCCTTATGAAAAACGCGGCGGCGATCAAGGCCAATCCCGCTGGTATTGAAAAGACTCTTTACTAATCCGGTTATCAATTAGTGACAACAGCGATAAAAAGGTTGCACACTTTTTCTAGTCAATTTCCGTGCCACCTTAGCAATAGTCGATTTCCTTACTACATCAATACTTAGCTAGGAAGAGAAATGCCTGATAGGGTATCTATTTGTTCGCTTGTGAAATATGTGTGTGCGAAAGTGGACACTAGTAAAGAGTGGCAGACTATTTTCGCTTAAATTGCTGAAGAGAGTTTTCTGCTGCTTGAATATTCTCTGTTGCAGTGGCAAATTCGGCCTTTATCTCCTGCTCAAGTGCCTGACGTTGATCAGCAGTAGCATTTTTCAATTTGTCCAGATTATTAAAGGCATTGTGCCAGGCATCATGAGCTTTCTGTAGACTACGTTGAGCTGCTACTAACTCCTTGGGTAGATCTGCCTCGGGCCGCTCTAAAAAAGCTAGATCACGGGATATTCTCGACTCAAACAGTGCTATCTGTTCTGTGCGCGACTCACTACGAATACTTCTCAGTATCTCTTGATGGGCAGTTAGCGCCTCTTCTGCCTGGGTTAGTGGGTCGCCGCGAGCAGCACAGCCAAGCATAAATGCAATTAGCAAAAGAGCGATAGGCAGTGCAGATTTCATAAATATCTTAGAGTTGTATCAGCAGATCTGGGTCAAATAGCTTTGATAAGCAATAACATCGGCTTCGTAATTACGAAGTGGAAACTCTTTTTCCAGTGCTTCCCATCCTTCTGGAGTGTGTGGCCATTCCAGTAGTCGTTCAGAATGGGCTGGCAATAATTCCATTAGTGTATTGAGCCAGAGTGACCAAACCTGATTGATCGAGAATAAGCGTACTGGCTTACTATCTGGCTTGACCGTTATGGATATTGCCGATTCCTCTTTAATGGCCTCGCCAGTAAAGATAATCAACGTTGGTAGACCACCTTGCTCTTCAATAAGTGAAGTTTGGCTTGTTCCTGTCTGGGCTTGCCGACCTAGTAGATCTTGGCAAGCAGTATAGAGACTAATAAAGGCAGTCACTTCACCAGTGTCTGCTGTTTCTGTACTGGAGCGACCATTCTGAATACGAAAATAGAAAATATTCGACATAGCTCTTCTCATTAATCTTTAAGAGTGTAAAGACCGCTCTGCTGAAAACAGAGCGGTCTTTGTGCAGTTATTTTGCAAAGACTTCCTCGACTGGAGTAATACGCACGGCTTCGGGTTTAATGTTTAGTTTGCGTGCGCCAATGATCTTATCCTCTTCAAGGAGATCTGTAGGTTTATTGGCATCATACTTGATCGGTGATAAGACATCATTAACCAACCGATCGCGCAGTCCAGCAGCATCTTTAGTGATAATTACAACACTCAGATCTTTGGCTGTGAGATGTTTTCGAATTGCCTGGTTAACATCATCAACTGTGAGTTTCTGCAGCTCATTTCTCATATGGCTGGTGAATTCACTTATGTTATACCAGCGGCTGTCAAGCTCATAACCAAGTTGCTGATTCTGTGTTGCGGTCATCACATAGACATTCTTCATAAGATAGTTGCGAATTGCTTCGAAGTCTTTTTGGGATATTCCTTTTTCGATCAGTCTATCTAGCTCATGAACTGCGATACGCAGTGCCATATGAGCATTGGTGGGTACCACAGGACGTATCCAGACCTCAAAGATCTGTGCTCGTCGGGCAATATTGGGATCAGGGAAGAACTGGAACATACCACGTGGAAACGCCTCAATATAGGCATAATCGCCATAGTTCATACCACGTATCTCGCGAATACGTTGGTATAAGTGGCTGACCGAGGAGCGATGTTCGCCTAGCCAAGCACGTGCCAGCCAGAGAGCAGCAAAATCTGGGTGAGAACGAGTAACCTCAATTGGGAAGCCGAAAGAGATTGCTGTAGCAAGGGTCTCTTTTTGGATAATCTCTATCTCCATACCACGAGGACGGCGACCTGCTATCCCAGTGGGAGCAGTAGGCGCCGGCCCGGCTGAAAGCGCTGTTAGCTCACGCTTGAGACGTGCTTCAAACTCTTCCGGGACATTGCCGGCTAGACCAACAGTAAGATTCGCCTGTGTATAAGAGTTGCGTACAAACTCCTTCACATCATCAAGTGTGATCGATTCAAGTCCTGCTACTGTGCCAAGAGTAGGATGGCCATAGGGAGTATTGGCAAAGATATTCTGTTGCAGTCGCTCTTTACCCAACTCCTCTTCATTATTGGCGCGCAGATCCTGTTTCAAGGCATTGAGCTGCACTGCTTTCAGACGTTGGAAATCCTCTTCACGAAAGCCCGGTTCAAGTAGTTGCTTGAGTGCTATATTAGCAAAGGCCTCCAAATTGTCACGATGTACGATGCCAGTAAAGGTAGTCATCTCCCGATCGACCTGAGCATTAAAACTAGCGGCAAGCGGGAAGAGCAGTTTATTGATCTCATCAATACGTCTCTCTTTGCTACCAGCTTCGCCAATCATTGCTGCCGCTAGTGCTGCTAATCCCTCTTTGCCAGCAGGATCGTAGGCAGAACCGACTGTGAAAAGGAACTTCATATTAATCAGCGGACTAACCGACTTCTGCCGAGCAAACTCGATCTTTGCCTCTGCGCCATTGCCAACCGCATTGGCTTTTGTCTCTAGTGAAGGTGTTTTGGCAATCGCTTCGGGCATGCTCTCATTGGAGAGGGTAGTTACCACCATATTATTATCGGTGAAATACTTCTTAGCAGCCGTCTGTAGGTCAGCAGCAGTAAGAGTGTCGATTAACTGGAAATATTTGTTAATGGTGTCGTAAGAGCGACGATAACGTACAAAACGGGCAAGCGTAGCCGCGATCGATTCGGTATTGTCGAGGGTACGCACCATTCCATACCGTGCGTTAGATTTACCATCTGCCAGTCGCTGTGCTGGTATGGTATTCGAGCGTGTTGCTGCAATCGTCTCCATAATCCTATCGCGAACATAAATTGCGTCATCAGGCTTCTTAAGTCTGGCAAATATCGTGATCAGCGCAGGGTCAGCATTAGCTGGATAGAAGACAAAGAGTTGATCAACTTTCTGCTCTTGCTCAACCAATTGCTTATAGATGTCTGAGGTACTGCCAAAATTGAGATCCAATAGCATATCGAGTGCTGCATAGTCTTTTACAGTCTCAGAGAAAGCACCGCCTCGAAAAGCAACTGTAACCAAAGGTAGGGTAGAGCTTGACCAAGGTACATGTGTATAGATGGGACCATTTGAGGGTGGCTCTTGTGGGATCGCTATCTTATTTGAGCCACGTTTCCATACACCCCAGTATTTTTCTACTAGGGGGATAACCTTTTCTGCAGTTACATCACCAGCAACAATAATCGTAGTATTTTCTGGTCTATACCAACGATCAAAGAAGAGTTTCGAATAAGCATACTGATTAGGCATATCCTCAATGTCACGCAAAAATCCCATCGTAGTATGCTTGTAGGTATGAGTCGAGAAGGCATGTTCACGTTGGATCTCGATCAGCTTGGAAATCGGGTTGGCGCTATTCTTATTGTATTCGCCAAGCACTGCACGCGCTTCGGTCTTAAAGTCTTCCTCAGAATATTCGAGGTTCATAAAACGGTCGGCCTCGATCTTGAGCATCAACTCCAAATCTTCTTTGGCAAATGTGGTGTGATAATTGGTAAAGTCATCAGTAGTGTAAGCATTTTGTCGAGCGCCTAACTTCGTCAAAATTGCTTGGTACGCACTCGTGGGATAACTCTTGGTACCTCGAAACATCATATGCTCGAAGAAGTGAGCAAATCCAGACTTGCCTGGTTCAATCTCATTACGTGAACCGGTCTGTACAGGAATTTGTAATGAAACAAGATTGGGGAAACCAGTGGGCACAACAATAATTTTCAACCCATTGGGCAACGACTTCTCCGTTGCATCAAAGGGAAGAATATTACGGCTAGCAGGGTTCGATTTAGGTTTGGCTGATTTTGGCATGTTTTCCTTCTGAGCAAAGATAGTAAGCGGAATCAGCACAATAAGAGTGGTTGCTAACAGTCTTATTAGATGCATTTTTACTCCTCGACGTATTGCTTAAGTTTCTGTAATTGGCTACGGCTTTAAATGGCTCGGCTATGAGTAGACCACAAAAAAGATAGCATTTTATCAGATATTTTAAAGTGATCGGCGCCCCCTGCCAAGCTCTTGATTAGTTCCAGCGATCACTACAGACGCACGATAACTTGTACACAATGTTTGATGTAGCGGCAGCTACTGGAGAGCTTTTGCACGGTTCCAATAGAAAAGCGCAGTAGCATCATTTCTCTGCATAAAGGCGGTCAATTCGTTAATGGCAAACATAATCTCCTCCTCACTAGAGAGCCGATATTTGATCAGATCGTTAATGCTCGATTTCAAATTACCTATCAGGTTCTCAACCCAAGGCCGGAAAGAGGGCTGGCCAGACCAATGGAGCTCAGGTTCAAGAGAGAGTTCAATATTGCGAAAACCCGTACCTTGTAGCAGAGCGAAGAGCTTCTTGCCAATCAAGGGATCGCCACCCAGTTTCTTCTGTAGCAGTATGAACTTTTGCCAGACAATATTAAAATGAGAGCAGTCTGGATAGAGGGTATTAACAGCAATATTGTTTTCCTGAATATAGATTCTTCCCCCAGGTTTTAATACTCGCCGTATCTCCTCTAATACTTGAATTGGATTACCAACATGCTCAAGCAGGTAACGGCAGTAGACCAGATCAAAGCTATCATTAAGAAGGGGAATATTATGAGCATCGGCCTGACAGAAATTGAGGTTGGCGGCGGCATTTATCTGTGCTGCTACTAACTGTGCAGTGGCATATTCAAGACCAACAACTCGACCGCGTGGCAGCCTAGCTGCTATCGCACTACTAAGGATGCCTAAGCCGCTGCCTACTTCTAAGACTATTTCATGGCCGGTCAATTCTAAGAAGTCGATAAAAGAACTGTTTGTGATCTGATTAAGTGCAGCAAGGCGTTGTTGCTCGCACGCATCTGTTCCATGAATATATTTTGTCTCCATAATTATGCATATTCCAATTATCTATAACTATCGCTTTACTTCCTGATACTCATTTACTTACTTAGATCGATAGTGAGCCAGTTTGCACTCTTTACATTGCTGGTACTGGTAGGAAAGAGAATCTTTTTATCAATATTTTGCCCAGCAATAAGAGAGATCTCGAACATCATCTGCCAGGCGGTAGCGCTAAATTTGGCTCGTCGTATCTGGATCTCTTTTACATCTTCGGGGAGAAATTCTGTCTTCTGGAAGGATTCTACTCTGGCAACATTGGCAACCCAATCAACATTATTCCACCATTTCCATTCTGGCCATACACCGTTTTCTAATAGACGCTCACCCAGTTTTGCTGATGCATGCAGATTAATAATAGATTTGTTGGATGGTGATACATAAAGATCAACAACTCCCGTGATCCTAGTTGGCATTCTTACACAGATCAGCAGATATTCATCAGATTGCTTAAAGTAGAGCTTTACATTATCGGAAATAGGCTTTTCCAACGCATCTTTCCATTCATCCTGAGAAAACTTGCCATCCAACATAATAGGTTTGCCAAAAGGGACTTTGAGAGTTTGTGCCTGGATATCTGAACCCATAAATATTAGTAATAGTGTGATAAGAAGAAATATCTGTTTCATATTGATTGCTCCCAATGCGTATTCTTGCGATCCCATAGAGTTGATTAATCCACAGGAAAAAATTTACCTTACAACGTGTGGTTAAAAGGACTCTGCGTCTTGCCTATGACACTACTTATTATTACTACCCCCTATAGGCCAATCAAGACAATTATCCGTTTTAGACCTAGGCTGGTCATTAAGCATCGTTATTTTGACAGCATGTCAAAATAACGAGAGACAAGAACAATAAATTAACCGTAATGGTATTGTCCCAACAACCTACCTAAGTAGTTGACTATTAAATATAAACTCATTAATTCAGTGGTTTTGAAATACCTGGCACATACATTGCAACAATTATCATGCTCGAAAATGTAGATCGCAGGCTGATATACAAGGAGAGGTAAATAATGAGAGAAATTTTTCTTTTGGGAGGCGCTAACAAGCCGATTTCACCACGAAATCTCAGTGAAAATAGTAATGGATCACCAAATTCCACCTTCACTAATGTTTTCCAATCAGTAACCGAGAATTCAGAGGAAAGTAATAGTAGTAGTAACGATAATAATCAACCTGTGATCGATCAGAATGCCAGTAGGGGAGTAGACCCCAACCGCTATTATGTGAATCTAGGACCTGGTTATGGTTCCGATTTCGCTTTAGGAGCAATACTACTAGGACGAGCTAATGGACAATCGAGTCTTGTGCCTGGGCGTGCTGTTCAGCAGATTAGTGGACGTATTACCGTGCCCACTTTGGCTGGTGATGCGCCAGTAAATCCTAGTGTAAGTATTACCAGAAAGTTTGTTGTGATCGCGGCTACTGGCAGTACAGAACAGGCAACAAACTTTCTTAATGAAGTATTCTCCAATAATCATCAGCAAGATTTTGTTGAGGTATTAAAGATGGCATTAAACGATCCTAATGGCCCACAATTAATTGCTGCATTCCAGGATAAATTAAAAGATGATCCTGCCGCTTTGAAAGAGTTCAATAGATTACTCCAAGCTGCCACGGGTGTAAGCCAGTAATAGTGCTAAGAATTACTTAGGCTACGGTTGGGAATAGCCATGCCAGACAACACCTTCAAATTATTGAATGTCGCTAGTCGCCACTCTCATCTAGTTGTGCCAATGGCGGCGGTTGTGATACTGCTGGTGTTGTTGGTACCGCTGCCCCCTGTATTACTTGATGTGCTGATCAGTTTCAACCTCATGCTCTCGGTGGTAGTATTATTGGTTTCGATGTATGTCACACAGCCAGTGAAATTCACGGCTTTTCCCAACCTACTATTACTTACTACTCTTTACCGTTTAGCCTTGAATGTTGCTACCTCAAGATTGATTCTATTAAATGGTGGCGCAGGTGAGAATGCTGCTGGGGCGGTAATACGAGCCTTCGGGGAGTTTGTTATTGGTGGTAACTACATTGTCGGAGTAGTTATCTTCATTATTCTACTGGTAATTCAATTTATTGTTGTCAATCATGGTGCGGTGCGCTCTTCGGAGGTGATGGCACGCTTTACCCTAGATGCAATGCCAGGCAAGCAGATGGCAGTTGATGCCGATCTTGCTGCCGGTATTATTGATGAACATGAGGCAAAGCGTAGACGTGCTGAGATTAGTCAAGCAGCAGAGTTTCATGGCGCCATGGATGGGGCAATACGTTTTACCCAACGTGACGCTATTGCATCAATTGTAATTACTGCAGTCAATATAGTGGCCGGGTTTGCTGTGGGAGTATTACAGCAGAACATGCAATTGGAGGATGCTGCCCGCACTTACACAATATTAACTGTTGGCGATGGCGTAGCCGCCGCCGTGCCTTCGCTCTTTATCTCTGTCGCGGCTGCTATGATTACTACCAGAGCGGCGACAGAGACCAGTATGGGTGAAGAAGTATCATCACAACTACTGGTCAACCCACGACCTCTTTTTATCTCTGGGGCTGTGCTACTGCTATTAGGGCTGATGCCTGGTATGCCCCATCTACCATTTATACTGTTATCGTTGGTCTCGGTCGGGATCGGTTACTTATCGCGTCGTAATGCCTATTTTGAGGCGATGGAGAGAGAGGCTGCTGCGCGTAGCGCAGAAAAACCTGTTGGTGAGCCTAGTGAAGCAATTGAATCATTTTTGAAATTGGATCTATTGGCGTTAGAAGTAGGGTATGGATTGATCCCGCTAGTTAGCGCAAACGACTCTTTCCTAAAACGTATGCGCGAGATTCGTCGTCAGATCGCCCTTGATCTAGGCATTGTGGTTCCGCCTGTACATGTCACCGATAACCTTCAGTTGTCGCCCCGTGAATATCTAGTTCTACTAAAGGGCTGTCAGTTAGCACGCGGAGAGGTACAAGTAGAATCTTTGATGGCAATCGATCCTGGTATTGTTCGTGAAACAATCGAAGGAGTACCGACCTCAGAACCAGTATTTGGAATGCCTGCCTTGTGGATACGTGGTGATGATCGCGCACGCGCGCTCGCCGCCGGCTATACTGTAGTTGATCCCATTACAGTTATTTGTACACACTTGGCGGAGGTAATAAAAGAACAGGCACCAGAATTGCTTGGTCGTCAAGAGACACGCGCGCTACTTGATGAATTGGCGAAGACTCATCCTAAGACGGTTGAGGAGACAGTGCCAAAAGTTCTTAGTCTTGGTGAAGTTCAGCGCGTATTGCAGAATCTACTACGGGAGCGTGTTCCAATTCGAGACCTAGCAACCATTCTGGAAGCAATTGCCGATGCCGGAAGCACGACGCATGATGTCAATCTCTTGACAGAGGCAGCCCGATCCGCGCTTGCCAGAACGATCTGCACAAGGCTAGCAAGTGAAAATGGAGAATTGGCAGTGTTAACTCTCGATCCACGTATTGAGCAACAATTGGCCGAACGTATGGGGCTGTTAGCTAATGTACCAGTTCAGGCAATAGAGCCAGATTTTGCTCGCTCTCTGCTAGAGAAGATCGAGATGGCAGTTGAAGCCGCAGTACTATCCCAACCGGTATTGCTCTGTTCTGCTGCGATACGACCACATCTACGCAAGCTTACGGTACGATTCTTGCCGAATTTGGCAGTTATCGCTCATGGCGAGATCGCCGCTAATGTGCGGCTCGTCTCGATGGGTACAATTAACTGAGTAGAATCCTCAGTTCGTCTAGGTACTTGTTAGGTTAGCACGGGTACTTTATGGTAATGAACGATTCGACAATAAGACCCCCTACGGAACCAGCCGGGACATTGTTGTCTGGTGGGCCGGCAAGAACCGCGTTACCACGTATCATCGCGGTAACCAGTGGCAAACGTGGGGTAGGCAAAACTAACTTAGTTGTCAATGTTGCAATAGAGCTTGCTATGCGCCGTCGTGTTGTTACTATACTCAACGCTGATAATAATGGTGCAGGTGCAGATGAGATACTTGGTATCAGTTGTAACTACCATTTAGGCCAAGCCATACGTGGCCAGTGCCAGGTCTCTGAACTAGTTACCAAAGGGATGTATGATATTGGCTTTGTTACTGGTGGTAAAGGATTACCGGAATTAACAAGAGAACATGATCAACTAATTAATGATCTACAATTAATGGTTAATGAGTCTGACTTTGTTATTGTAGACACTCCTTCTGGTGTTAGTAATAGTCTAAAAATACTCTGCGCAGCCTCTGAGGTGGTTATTGTCACTACTCCAGATACAACTGATATTGTCGATTCTTACGCAATTGTGAAGTCATTGCATAGTCATGCTCCTACCAAGCCGATCTGGATTGTTGTTAATAATGCGGTCAGTATACGTGATGCCGACGAGGTAGTGAGCCAACTTAATACAATCTCAATGAGATTTCTTAAGCATAAGATAGAATGCCTAGGCGCAATTCCTCAGGATACCCATATTGCCAAAGCTATCAGTATGCAGAGACCTATTGTAGAGTATGCTCCGGATCGACCTTCCAGCCGATCTTTTCGTGTAATTGCAAAATATTTTTTGGATAGTAATACTGCTCCTAGTACAAATCCGGCGGGAACATTTTGGCGCACCCTCGTCGAAATGGAACTCTAAATCAAAAGATAAAATTCGATTAGTGAGAAAAAGCCGCAGGGCGATACACCTTTAGCTTGACACTTGATAATTGCACTATAAAGAATATTATCCTGTGGGCTTTTTTTGATAATTCCATTATATAGATATATGTCCT
>JBFLVQ010000134.1:0-16409 GCA_040758525.1 Acidobacteriota bacterium | reverse complement strand
AAGCGTGGGCAGAGAAGAATGGTTCAAAGTAATTATGCTTGGTTAGAGCAATCGGGAATGTTTGAACAGCTATCACCTGCCGGTAAACGTGCTGTGCAGCTTGCTGTTGATAACCAGCTTGCTGTTAATTCAGCAACTATTAAGAGAGAGTCTTCTGATAACATCGGTTTAGATGATGATACCGATACCAATGTGCGTGTTAATAATCCGGCTCGTAATCCAGCCAACCTTACACAAAGTGAGAGTAGTGTTGCTGCTAATGGTAGTAGTATTGTGGTCAGTTTTAATGATGCCTTTAGTTCAAGGGACGCAGGAGCTTCTAGTTATGGGGTCTCCACTGATAGCGGTAAAACCTTTACTCATGATGCCATTCCTGCGCTTAACGATTCTGTCAACTTAGGAGATGGAGTAGTGGCGCGTGGACCTAATGGTGAGTTTTATTATGCTACTTTAGCTTTTGTAGGAATAAGCACAGCGCCTAAAAGTATTGTAGGAGTTGCTAAATCGATGGATAATGGCAGGACTTTTACTGCACCAGTCGATGCCAGCACTACTATCGCCAATAACGTTGATTTCCAGGATAAAGAATGGATAGCAGTAGATACCAATGCCAGCTCACCATTCAAAGGTAATATCTATGTAAGCTGGACCAGATTTACTCCTAGGCGTGTTACCATTGTTATGGCGCGCTCCACTGATGCAGGACAAACATTTCTCACCCCAATCACGGTCTCTGGTCCATTAAAGAGATCTGATGGAGTGCAAGGATCTATGCCTGTGGTGGCGCCTAATGGCGATCTCTATATTGCCTTTTATAAAGTTGATACTACCACTGCTAATATTAGTATTGCCGATAGAAGCTCGATTGTTGTTGTAAAGTCGAGCGATGGGGGAAAGACCTTTGGTAAACCTATGCAAGCGGCCAAGGGCTTTTTCACCTCTCTGTCACTAACTGGGGGGTTTGAAGGAGTACGAACCAATAGTTTTCCCAGTATCGCCATTGACCAGAAAGGAGCTATTCATATTGTATATGGAGCAATGGATACTGTTTCTCCTACAGCTACAGGTACAGATCGTTCAAATATCTTTTATGTAAGATCAACTGATGGCGGCAATACTTTTAGTTCTAAGGTTAAACTTAATGATGACAATACCAGCACTAGCCAATCGCTTCCATCCATAGCCATTACTGATGATGGCACGATAGGAGTACGCTGGTGGGATCGCAGAAATGATCCGCTTTTTGATAGTTTGACCGATGTTTATATGACGCTTTCTACAGATGGAGGAGCAACCTTCTCCAACAACTTCCAGATCACTAATCATAATTGGGTTTTTGGTGGTATAGAGTCAGGATTGGCTCTTGGTTATCACGGCGATTATGACACTCTTACTGCATTTGGTAATGAGTTTTTTATCTCCTGGAGTGATGAGCGCAATGGTGATCCAGATGTATATTTCGCCAAATTGCCTAGCAACTATAATCCTAAAACACCAGATTTCAGTGTTTCAGTACCAAATCCTTATGGTGCAGTTATAGTTGGCAACAATGTTGATTTTTCCTTGCAGCTTGCTAACAGAAATGGCTTCTCTGACAGTATTAGCTTTAGCGCCACTCCACAACTTCCTGGTCTCAATTATAGCTTTACTCCCACAACAACAGCCGCAGGACAAACGGTAACCTTATCCATTACTACTACGAGCGAGCTAAAGCCTGATAGTTACATAATAGTTGTTACTGGCAGGAGTGGACAAACAATAAGAAGGACTAGTGTAAAGCTAACTGCGCTTGCTGCCAATCAACGCACTAAAGCGGGAATAAATATCTCCAATACTAGAGGTGATACACATATTTCTCAAGACAGTATTAAGGTTGATGCCAATGGTACAATCCACGTCTGTTTTCTTGATGACTCTAATACTAAATTTGTAGAGAAGACCGCTTCTGCTGGGTTTAAATCTTCGTTTTTTGATCGCGATATCTTTTACAAACAGTCTACTGATGGTGGTAAAACCTTCTCAACTCCAGTTAGACTGCCTGTTGACGCTCCCAATCTTAGCTTTGCTAGAAACCGAGCGATACTGACAGTTGATAATAAAGGAAATATTTATGTTGCCTTTGATTCAGATGATCTGAATGCATTAAAGTCCAACGCGCTCTTTCTTACCAAGTCTACTGATGGTGGCAAAACCTTCTCAAATCCCATTCTTGTCGCCGACCCGTCAGACTTAAAAGGGTGTGCTATCTTCTATGCAACCATGACTACAGATCCTAGCGATAATATCCTCATCGCGGTTGCTACCAATTTTTGTCCCAGTAAGAATTTCATTAACAGACCGGCAATCTATACTATTCGTTCCACTGATCAAGGACAGACTTTCTCCAAACCAGCACGGATTTCGGTAAAAAAAGTACTTCCTGATCTGGTTTCCTCTCTAAAAATCAGTTTTGATTCTCAAGGAGCTGGCTATCTAGTTTATACCGCTAGTATGCCTCTCAGAAATAAACCCAGTTCTTTTGCTAAAGTCCTCAACGTGGCAGTAGCACGCGATGGCAAGAACTTTGTTGAACAGATGCCTGCTTACCTCAACGAAGATGTCGAGCAGGCGATTAAAGATAATAACAAGCCGATTATTTCCGACCTTGGCTTCCCCAGTATCAGCATAGATAAAAATGACAATATCTATGTCTCGTTTGGCGCCTTTACTCCACCTTTTAATTTTTCTGATCCTACAGTTCGCCCAACCCTAGATACTTACCTTGTTAAATCGACTGATAAAGGTCGCACCTTTAGCCAACTAGTAAGCGTTTCCAAGGATGGCTTTACTTCTGGAGCTAGTTTTAGCAATGTTATTGTTGATGGCAATGGTAATGTTAATGTTGGCTGGGCATCCTTAAAGGATGGTTTTGTCCTTGCTACTTCGGTTGATGGTGGCCAAACTTTTACTAACCGTATCCCACTCTCAGGCATAGGCGGCTCACTGATTAGTTTTGATAGTTTGGACATTATGCTTGATAAACAGAATAATCTGCTCTCTTATTGGATCAGTTCTGGTCCTGGACAGCCTGATGTCTACTTTTCCACCATTGCTCCATTAACAACTACTACACGACAGTCTAAACCAACTCCTCGCTCACGTAGCCGCCGTTAGCATTTTGAGAAAATCCACTGCCAGCAAAATCTCTTGCGGCAGTGGATTTTAATCAAGATAAATAGGCTTCCTCTTACGGACCTCTCTGCCTGCATTCCATGATATTGCTCAATACAACCGTGCTTATTTCTTACCTTATTTGCTAAAGCAGTCATTTATTTGTATTTTATAAGTAGGCATTTAACTTCTTCTGGCGTTCGTATATAACCCCACTAAGCAAAATTGCGGGAGGATGATAATGTATAAACTGTTTCTTTCTCTTGCCATTGTCGTTATGATGGCTACGTTTAGTGTATTGGGCGCAAAGGCTACTATACAGGGAGAAAGGATGAGACGAAACAACGCCTATATTTACGATGCACGTATGGCAGATTGGCGTAACCATCAGGTTGTTTATCAGGTCTTTGTTGATCGCTTCGCGTTAAGTGGCGATGCTAAAAAACGCGCACAACTCTATGCCCCACCTAGAAGGCTGCGACCCTGGGATTCACAACCAACACAGGGCTCTTTCCTAAGCGAAGAGTCTGTATGGAGTCATGAGGTAGATTTCTGGGGCGGTGATCTACGTGGCCTCACAGATAAGCTTGATTACATCAAATCACTAGGTATAAATGTAGTCTACTTGAATCCGATCTTCCTTGCTTTTACTAATCATAAATACGATACGATCGATTATTTCACAATAGACCCACAGTACGGCAGCCTGGCAGATTTTCAACGGCTCTGTGATGAGGCACATCGACGAGGCTTACGTGTAGTATTAGATGGTGTCTTCAATCATACTGGCAAGCGCGCACATTGGTTCCAAGCAGCGCTAAAAGATTCTGCTAGCCCTTATCGAGATTTCTACACTTTTGGCACTAACATCAAAAATGGCTATCTAGGTTGGGTGAATCTAGCCAATTTACCTGAACTCAACTATAACAATCCCACAGTACGTGATACTATCTACCGTTCGCCTGCCTCAGTGGTACAGAAATACTTAGCCTATGCAGATGGCTGGCGTCTTGATGTTGCTTTCGACCTTGGTCCTCAAGTACTAGCAGAACTCACAGAAAGCGCGCACCAAGCACGACCTGACTCCTATACAGTAGGAGAGATCTACAACTATCCGGCGGGTTGGTCGCCTGCGCTTGATGGTGTGATGAATATGTTCTTGAGAAGATTGCTATTGGAAATGATGCAAGGCAAGATCAGTGGACCAAGAGCCAGCGAGATGATTGCAGAACTGATTGCAGATGGTGGTATAGAACCGGTGCTAAGATCTTGGATTGTGTTATCAAATCATGATCGACCACGCCTTAAAAATCTACTTCCCGATCTCAAGGAGAGATCTTTCTTGATCGCGCTACAAGTTACTTTGCCAGGCGCACCACTAGTCTACTATGGCGAAGAGATAGGTCTGTCAGGTGGTGAAGATCCTGAACAACGTGGACCAATGAATTGGGAGTTGGCCAACTCTGGTAGTGTTCCTGAGTTCAAACTCACTCGTACAATGTTGGAGATACACAATCGACATCGTGCTCTGCAAGTAGGTGATTTTCAGCGTATATCGGGAGAAAAGCTGTTTGCCTTTGCCAGATATACTGCTTCAGTGCGAGAGACAGTAGTAGTGGTAGCTAATCCAACCAATCAACCGGTTACGGAAATTATTTCACCTCGCGACCCTTGGCTGATGGATGTTCAGCGTATGCGTGATCTGCTCAGCGATACTACCGTAGAGGTTTCTGCCGGTCTTATTAGTGTTAATGTACCAGCAAAGACAGTACAAATCTTTGTCCCATTGATTGAGAATGGACCAAACTATACTCCTTACAAACGGGTTGAATAAGAAGAAGAATATGACTGTTAATCTACTACGTCCATTACTAATCTCCTCTAGCTTACTGTTGCTCTGGTTTGTTATTAGCGCCAGTGCACAAACACAGCCATTGCCAAATCTCTTTGGAGATTTTGAAACCATCTTGCTACCAAATGGATTAAAAGTTTGGTACAAACGTCTGCCTAATGATCCCAATGTCTCGATCACCGTCAATGTCCCTTATGGCAGTGATTGCGATCCTGTTGGACTCGAAGAACTCGCACATTTTACTGAGCATATGCTTTTTAGTGATCATCTAGGCCGTACAGAAGATCAGATCAAAAAAGAGCTAGAAGATCGGGGCGGAGTGCGCAATGCCTACACTACCGGAGATCATACTTTCTATTTTGCTCGTATAGGTAAAGACCATGGATTATTCGCGTTAGAATGGCTTTATCGTGTACTTTCACCACATGCAATGGATGCTGCCGTAGTAGAACGACAGCGTGAGCCGGTTGCGCTAGAGGTCGGTGCCAAACGACGAGAACTTTTCGATTGGTTGCAGGCCTATTATCTCAATCCACCACGGCTACGTATGCCTAGCTTTATGGAGAGAGAATTTGGTATAGAAGGCAGAAGCAATCGCGACTATTATCCTTACCGCAGTCTATACCATATCGCTCCAGATGACTTACGGAAATTTTATCACACTTATTATGTACCATCGCAAATGACTCTAGCAGTAATTGGCGATCTAGATCGTGAGGAGGTTTTGAAGAAGATTAATGAAACATTCGCAACATTGCCTACTCGTAACGTACCATCTACGAATGTGGTATTGCGAGATCCTCAACGTATACGCCGAGAGTTTACCTGGAGCTTTCGCCCCAATATCAATTACTTTAATGCTTTCAAACTCTACCAACTCACCGAAGCTGATCATATAATGCTACTCTTTATTACTCGCTTGTTAGATAAACGCCTCAACGATCAACTACGCCATGGCGATCGTAAAGCTACCTATGGAGTAGGGGTAAACATCTATCGATATGATCAGGCAGCGCTACTTTTTATCAGTAGTGAGCTTAAACAGAGTGAATTCGATTTTGCTCGTAGTGTAATCGATCGTGAACTAGCAGCATTACGTAATGGCACAATCAAAGATGCAGAGTTTATTAGCGATCGGGCTACTATTACAGGTAAACTACGAGCTTCTCATAGCGCTGGTAAAGATCTAGAACAATGGCTCTATAACGCTTTCTACAATCCGCGTATTCATCATAACTTTCCTGATCTTGTTACCGCATTCGAGAAGATTACTAAATCCGAGGTAGAAACTTTTGCTCGCAATCATTTAGTAGAACAGCGACAAGTGCTGGAAATCGACTATATACAACCACTCACACAGGGAATGCTATTTGCAAGTGGTCTTGTATTACTGCTACTCCCAATTCAGATAGCCCGTCGCTTACTACTACAGCCATTGACAATGTCGCAAATTCGTTATGTCGCGCACTTACGTATGCCAATATTAGCAAGGCTCTCTACATTCTTGATTCTGATTATCATGATCGCTGTTGTTGGCCGATTACTGGTTTATGGATTTCAAATATTGATTGATCGCTTCATTATTGGTATTGAAAACTATTGGGTGCAATGGTCGCTGTATGCTCTCTTTGTAACTATGCTCGTCTTTCTTTTGCTATTGTTACTCTCTCGTATTCCACGCAAGATTCTGATCTTCAAAGACAGCCTGGTTATTAAGTACTTCTGTTACCGATCTGTGATAATACCAATGAGCGAAATCGTAGAGCTCTCCCTTTATCGCTTTTCTCAAGTATGGCTTTCTTATAAACTCTGGAAGTGTATACCATTGTCATTTGGTATCTTTTCTCCTGCAATCTATCTACGAGATAAGCATGGCTGGTCATACTTCTTTCGTGTTCGCAATCGTGATGAATGCCTAGAGATATTGCAGGAACTCTGTTCGCAAGCTGCTATTGAGTGCGTCTAGAAAATCTATACTGGACTGTTTCGTGTAGCTCACCAGCACGAAACTCGCTTTCCACTGCTACTTCTCGCACATTACTGATCACTTCTAACAAGCTGGCAATATTACCGCTAAAGAAGGCTTCACGAAGTTTATCCTCAGCCTTCTCGGTTTTGTTCTCATTCTCTGTTTGTGGGTAAGGGATTTCGCTATCGCTCTGTGTAGACAGTTTTGCTGGTTTAATCTCTTTATCAGCAGTATCAAGTCTGTTAAAGAGGCGCTGAAAATCTTTACGTCCCTGTGCTGGTCGTACCACACGATAGTGTGTCAACTGTTGCCCTAGCAGGGTTGGTGACCAGGTTGTTGTCCGTAGTGCTTTTTCTGCATAGTTTACTCGATTAAAAATAAAGAGCTGATCACCTTTAATTGTGTAAACAACGCCACGACCTAATAATGGAAAGGTTAATGCGCGTAACCGTGTGCCGCCAACATCTATACTCTGCCATTGCAGATCGACTTTGCCAGCAGCGACTAGATGAAAGCGTATTAACTCTTCCAGAGCATTCTCAAACCTTGCTAAATCGAGTGCATCAGGCTCCCTCAGTGATACAATTGCTCCACGGTCAAAAGCGATAAATACATTATTAGCCTCATCTCGCTGTGCGGCAAAGCGAGCAACAATGGCAGGATGAGCCGCCGCCAGACTCTGCAACAGCTCTGTATATAATGTATGTGTACGCTGCTCCCAGCTCTTAAGACGTGCCTCGACAGTCTCCCTTTCACTTGTTCGTGTGATTAATGGATCATCAATCTCAACATTAAAAAGAGAGCTAGTATTAGTATAGTGACGACCATCTAATACACGCGACTCATAATCAAAATAGTTACTAATAGCAAATTCATCATCGCTATAGTCATAATATCCACGATCGTAAACATAATCATAATTTTCTGCGCTACGAAAATAATCACTCTTGATCGGTTGCGCTTCTTCAACAAAGCCACCTGGTAGCGATTCATATTCGAAGATCACATTTTTGACAATAGGCAAGAGATCTTCAGCTTTTTCTGAGAGGCTACTGAGTTGAAAAGCAACAACATTAG
This sequence comes from Acidobacteriota bacterium, assembly GCA_040758525.1. Lineage (GTDB taxonomy): Bacteria > Acidobacteriota > Blastocatellia > Chloracidobacteriales > JADJPF01 > JBFLVQ01. The sequence goes on along the minus strand of JBFLVQ010000134.1, from coordinate 8,361 downwards.
CTGGTACCGCAGCAGCTACTTGCCGTGCACGCTCGGTGCTAACAGCAGGAACAACCGTAGTATCTCCATTAAGCAGAAAATAACGCCGTTCTGTCCAGGCTTGCTCACCCATCTCTAAATCTATTAATCCAGTACGGAATGGTTTAAGAGCAGCAAAATTCTTGTGTATCCAGTAGTGACGGAAATACCAGTCATTATTAATACGTTCTTGATCAAGCCAGAGAGTGATGTCATGTAGTGGCCCAGCCGTCTTCGTCAACTGTTGCATAGTTGGTAGGCTCTCAAGCGATGTAGTATTCCCTCTCATTACCTGCAGAGTGTCTAGTAGAAGCGCCTCTTTAGTAGCAACAATAAGATATTCGTTTACTTTGGTATAACAGATCTGAATAGAATAACCACCGACACCTAAGTAATATTTTTGCCCTTGTTGTGAAATTTTCTCTGTGAACTTATCTGGGGAGAGAAGATCTGTAGCAATAGCAGCAGCAGGATCAAGCCGTGTAACAAAAACAAACTGAGTGCCGCCAATATCATAAACAGCGATAGCAGCTTCGTGATCAGCAGTTGCGCGTACTCCATCAAGAGATAATGCTGTACCTAAACTCATCTCAAACTCAAATAATCTCTGTGTAAGCTTAAAAGCAAGATGGCGACGCGCCCAAAGCTCAAAACTCTTACTATTATAATAACGCTGCTGTAAGCGAGAATTTTGCCAGGCTAGAATCTGCTTGCCCAAATCACGAAATTGAATATAGAGAAAACAGTTTGCTGGTAAGTAACGTGCTAGTTCCAGTCGTCCTACATTAGGCTGTTGCGACGTACCTGTACGTGGACGCTGCCGATCTGCTGCCATAATCAGGCTAGATACACCAACCACTATTACTAGGGCTGTATGAATCAACTTTGACCTCATTGCATCTCTCCCCTTTACACAATATCTCAACGCTGGCTTACCAGTCTTAGATCAATGTTAATATCGATCGGCTTATCCGATCTCTCGAATATCTTTCTATTTAGGGTTTTGATACGTGTCTCGACAGCAATTGGGGTTTTACCATCGCCCAACAATTTAACACGTGTCTTTTCAAAATTGAGTGCCTGTGGGTAGTCGCCTACTCGTTCAGCAGCCAATGATAGTTGCTCTAACAATAATAGTTGCGACTGCATAACCCGATCCTGAATCGGTCCATTGAGCGTAATATCTAAATTATCAACCCCCGACTCTGCTTTTCCAGTGTCAGCAATGATCGCTTGTAGTCTCTTATCTTTGCTTGCTAAGAAGAGTGCCGCACGATCTTGGCCAGTATTTAGGTAGAGCTGGATTAATTGCCAGCGTGGTTCATTGATAATAGATCGGTAAGGTAAAACCGCCTGACCCTCTGGATCGGCAAATAACAGATATGCAAAATTGTTACGCGCATGTACAAAATTACCTGTTTGAGCAGCCGACAAACCTTCTAACAGTATTACCATAGGATCAAGAGAATGGGCACGCATAGATGACAGTTCATTAGCAGCTTCTGACCATTTACCATTACGTTGTAGCTCGACCGCTTTAAGTACACTCTTCATTTCCTGAGCAATTTCTGAGTGCAAAGCTGTGGTAATTACTTCTGGTGACTTCTCACCAATATTTATAAGCAGAGCCAGCGCACGAGTGCGAAGTTCTGCTGTACTATCTGGCAATGCCAACACATCCATAACAATTTGTGCGCCATCAGCAACCTTACCAGCAGTAACAAGCAGACGTGCGAATGCTAAGCGATGTTCACGTTGTCCAGTCTTGCCACTCTTTGCCATTAGCATCTGTTCATATTTGAGCGCATTATCAATAGCAGCAGCTCTTGCTGCTGTTTCTGCTGCAGCAGCAAGAGCATTATCTAGATTAAGTGTGTCGTACTTGGGTGCCGGCAATTGATCAGCGTTACTAAAGCTACCATCCTGACTGGGCTGTGTCTGTCCTGGCACGGTTATGCCCAATTCTTGATATTCGTATGGTGTCCAATAACTTTCTGCAATCTGATTGAGTTTGGTAACTGAGACACCTGGTTGTGCAGCGTCAATCATCTGATCAAGGGTTTTGAGCGCATTAGTGATATTTTTACGCTCGAATTCTAGCTGTGCATAACCAATGAAGTTGCTGATCTCAAATTGACTGAGAGCAAGCAACCTACGATAGGCGCGACCCATCAGCTCACGACTTTCCACTAGTAGTTTCTCATCTGTAAGTAGTTTACTAGCTTCAGCACAGCGTTTGATAACAGGTAATGATATTTGTTGCGGTCGTGTGTTTAATCCACAGTATAAGGCCAATGTTTCCAATGCCTCTTTTTTCTTGCCTAATCGTAGATTAACTTGTGCATGTGCAAGCATCAGCCAGTCTGGACGTGGTGCATGTCCTTGAAACATTTTTTCGACCTTCAAAATCTCATCTAACGCTTCTTGATTGAAGCCACGTATAAGTAGCGCATTGACTAATTCACGTCGCCATTTTAGCCAGGCGCTATCATCTTCTCCATTGTAGTAGTAATCATATGTGTAATCTTCACTATGTAGCCTATATTCGCACTCAAGAATCTCATTGCTTTCACGCAAGCCAGCCGTGGCAAGATAGTTAAGGTAACCAGTATCATAATCGACTGGTTTACTACGGAATAAAGGTACCAGCTTGCGTAAAAATATTATCCGGTCAGGCTCGCTGATCAAATTTTCATCTAAGACCATTTTCAGCAATGGTCGAGCCGGTACACGTTCTGCCAGCTCCAGGAAATAGTCTTTTGCTTCTGATGGATTGTCAAAAGAGAAAGCGATCTTGCGTAACAATGGTTGTAATGCCAGAAAGCTAGATTCCAATTCATTTCGTGATTTACGATTGGACAACTTCTTTGCAATCGGTACAGACAATCGTACACATGCTTCTTGTACCAATCTCATTTGAGAAAGCGAGTTAAAAAACTCTTCTAAGATCGCTTCATCTGGTTCTTGACCACCAATTACTTGTTGCCAATGGCGGCGTGCATCTTCTTGTCTACCTAATTTCCAATCTGCTTCAGCAATATCAAGCAGAATCTTGTTATCATCAGGAGCAAGTGTACGTGCTAGTTCCAGATGTGTAAGGGCAGCCTTTAGATTATTAGTTTCTATATACCAACGTCCTAGCTGACGCTGTGCATTGGCATCTTGTGGTCTGTTCTCAACAATCCCTAGAATATAAGCGCGCATCAATCTTGCATCCTTATCACCAGGACGCTGCGCTAACCAACGACCAAAATCGGAAGCAAGCAAGAACCAATCATCGCCTGTCAATTCAAGCTTGGGATCGGTCTGTCTACTTACACACTCTCCAATTGTACGAATACCTAATGCACGTCGGAATGTTTGCTCTGCCTCTGGTCCATAATCGCCTAATGCGCGTGTTGCTTCAGCACGACGTGTTAATCTCCATAACTCAGGTAGATCTGTAGTGGCAATTGCCTGATAGGCCAATTCTCGATCACCAAGTCGTATCAGGAAATTGATCAACTGTAATCGATAAGGATGTGGTTGCCCAAGCAGACTAGCAAGCTCTTGACGACCTGCTTCACCCTTGGTAGCTAACAATGTGAAGTATCGTTCCAGCAATGCATCTGGTGTAGTAGCAAAATTACCTGTCTGCTCTCGATAGTAAGCACGCAAAGTTGCCAACTCTGCTTCAGGATTATTAAGGTAATTTTCTAATGTTGCCAGTCGTTGCCAGTAATTAAATTTGCTACGATTGGGATCATGTTGATACTCTGTTTTAAGCAACTCCACAGCCTTATCAAAAAGCCCTCGATCGGTATAGAAATCGGCGAGTGCGGCTAGTTGTAGATGATAAGGATTACTGTTGGGGTCATCTCGATCTTTATCGGTCTTAAGCTTTCCAGCCAGCGCCAGCGCCAAACGTTCGCGTAGTATCAATTCAACAATATCTCCTGCGCCACAACTCTCAGCAATCTTAAAGACTAGTGCAGCACGCACATTGCCATACTCAGTTGTAGCATCGATTGGCAGCAAACCTCGTAAGCGTTGGTTAATTACAAAAAGGTCTTCACCACTGCGTGATGCTCCTTTGAATGCAGTGGGTAATCGTCGATCAAAGCTCTCTAACAATGATTGTGCATCTTTATGTTTTGCATTGTTGGGTTTGAAAGCCTCTTCCTCAACACGTGTACGTAACCGCCATAGTTCATCAAAAACCTCTCCAATACTCTTCTGCCCACGTAGACTAATGGCATACTTATCAATCTCATACTCAATAGACCAACTTGGCTGAGCATAAATATCTACTGAGAGCTGAGCAAACAGTTCATTGAGAGATCTCTTTGTATCGTTTTTTACTTCTTCGGTAGGAAGATTTTTAAAGAAGCTGCCAGTTATCTGGCGCTCACCAGATTTCACCTGATTTACTGCAGCAATCAGATTCTGATATCTATCGCTACGCCCAGAGATTACAAATGCACGCTCTAATTGAGCAATGGCTTCATTGGGTTGGTTATTTTGTAATAGAACTTCTGCCAGTGCCTCATAAAGTTCAAGATCTTGTGGCTCGTTTATCAGTGCTCGCTGGTACTGATTGGCAGCAGCTTGCCAATTTTCCTGGAATTCATGTATACGTGCAAGCACAAGTTTCCAACGATAGTTGCGATCTGCTTCAACAGAGAGTTTAAGATAATAGTCGATCAGGGCCGGCAAGATCTGGTGTCGGCGAGCGTAATCATAGACTGTTTGTAACAACTCTTGATTTAATGGATCGTTGTTAATATTGAAGATGTGCTGATCAAGCGCAGCACGGTAGGCACCCATTTTGTCCATTGTCTCAGCCATTGTTGTATGTAACTGAGCCAGTAGTTCGCTTCTACCATTGCGATCACGATCATTGGCGGCATGTGCACGTTGCAATGCTTCTTGATAAAGAGCCATTAACTCGCGTTCTTTGCCTGCACGCGCCAATACCTCCATCAATTTTGCTAATAGTGATTCATTGCCAGGGTTTTCGCGGTAGAGTGTGGTGAGTGTTGCCTCTGCTTCCGATAGACGTCCAAGCAAAGCTTGATAATCGGCCAAACGTACCCCAAACTCGAAGTGGAATGCGCCTAGGCCGCGCGTACTGGCATCCTTGAGCAGCGACAATGCGCGATCGTGATAGTGTTGGCGCACATAAAACTTCCCGGCGGTAATTATCACTCCATAATTGTTGGGGGTGCGTTTGAGCAGGTCATCATAGATCTCTCGTGCACGCTCAGGTTGATCTTCTTGCTCATATAGACTCGCCAGTTGCCGACGGTATGTGATCATAGGTAACCCATGATCGGCTACTTCTGCTAAGCGTGTAAGTATGCGTATCTCATCTTCGGGTAAATTTTTACGTCCGAAAAATCCTCTAGCAAGATGGAGAAATTCGATATCGCGACTATCAGCAGCATAACGACGTATCACTGCCGCTGCTGCAACAGGATCATCAATACGGTCTAGTAGCCGCGCATAGCCAATAATTACTGCATAGTTCTTAGTTTCGTTAAAACGCCGATCGATTGTTTGAGCAATCATCTCTCGAACTGCTGGTCGTTCAGCAAACTGCTTCAAACGATAGATGGTGCGTAATTGTGTCTGGTAATTGGCAAGATCTTTCACATATTCTGCAATCGCTCGCCTACGATCACGCTTGTTCTCATAAATTGCGCCGGCCTGAAATGCATAAAGATCATCTTTGCCATTCAATTTACGTAGTTCATCGATTACACGCAATGCATCATCATATTGATAGTAGTCCCAGAAAATACTTGCCGTATCCAAGTAGAGTTCTGGATTACCGGTTTCAATAGTAGGTAATTGATTCCATTGCTCCCGCGCAGTTTCAAAATCTCCTAGTTCAGCACAAAGCTCACCCGCCTCAGTACGATAATTTACTGCCGTAGGGTATATACGTGTTAATGATCTTCTAATATCAGCGGCTTCTTTTAAAAAGCTTTCGTTGTGCTGTCCAAACGAACGTAGCAGCATCACTAGTCGGTTTGCATAATCCTCATTACCAGGATAAAGAGTGTGTAATTTGCGGTAGGCATCGAGCGCAGCTTCATAATCTGCTAACCAAATGGCAGCATCTGCGCGAAACTGTTGATAGGCTACGCTATCCATATTTAGATCTTTATCTATGCTATTACCAATCAATTCTATGGCACGTGTATAATGAACCTCTAGTTGATTATGTTGTGCTAGTTCTGCCAATACCTGATCGCGTTGACCACGGAAATAGTACTGCAAGGCTAGTTCTAAATATTCTTTATCCTTTTTGAGCCGGTGATAGTAATCGAGTAGTCCATTAACGAAGACAAGGTTATCAGGGAAACGGTTGTGTGCATATTGGTAGAACTGAAAATAGAGCTGTGCATCATAGTCATGTTCATCAATACTATCTTTTTTAAGAGTGATAAAAATTTGTAAATATTCTCGTATCTCCTCTTCATCAAGAATTTTCAACAAGCGTTGAGAGATTTGGGCAAACTCTTTTTTCCGCTCTTGCTTAATAAACCAGCGTGCCAGCCGTGCTTGCCAAGTCTTATTATCTGGTATATTTGCAATCGCTAACTGATAAGCGCGTAACTGTGCATTTATCAGATTAGTACTACTGAGCCATTGTAGAAACCGCTCGTAAAGCCCCTCTTCACGAGGATACTTGCTAATCTCTTGCCAATAGAGTGCAACGATCTGTTCGTTCAAACCTTCTGTGGCCAATGTAGCGATATAACGATCTAGTACGGCAGCATAAGTTATTTCACTGGTCAGTTTGACCGGTTTGAGTACTTCTTGATCAATATCGTAGTAGTTATATTCATAACGATAAAAATCATCACCAAACCCATCGACAACATTATCATCTACTTCATTTCCATTCTCGCCTGTTTCGTTATTGCCTTCTTTTTCGCTATCATCTTCACGATCTAAAGCAAGCGGTTCATCAATCTGCCATTGTGGTAGATAGGCTAAACTACGATTCGCTATACGGCTCTGCTTCTCCCAGGACTGTAGACGATAACGTGGCACAAGTGGAGTATTAGATATGCGGCGCTGTCCATAATAGTCGAGCAGACGCTGATAGATCTTTCGCGCTTTTGCAGGCTGTTTCAGGCTTAGATATAGATCAGCTATTTGTAATGCGGCATCAGGGTAAGTTGCTATTTTGGCAAAATGCTGTTCATATTCGGTAGTAAGCCGCTCAACTAAGGCTTGCTCATTCATACGCGCATAGACCTTGATCAGGTCAGCATACATCAATGGCAACACAGGTGCAGTAGGATACTCTTGTTGATAGGCAACAAAGATACGATAAGCGGCAGCACGATGAAAGAACCGGTTTGCAGCCTGTTCTGCCTTTGCAAACTCATCGCTTGGGCCACTATTTGCGAGCACTAACGAAAGCATTCCACCAAGTAGTCCAGGATTTTGATCTGTCTGTGCAATATCTTTATAGAAATTGAGATTTCCTGCGCGTAATGGTGTGCTTTGATCATCTACGCTAAGGACAGTTTGAAAAAGGCGATAGAGTAGTGCGGCACGCTCTTCTCCACTCTGTGGCAAGCCACCCTGCAAATATAATGTATATAAATAACGCGAGGCACGATCAGTCTGCTTGAGTGTAAGCAGCAATTGTCCTACTGTGGCCAACTCTTTGGCTGTCCACATGTTCTGTCCTGCTTTTGTATCACGCGCCTGTTCTAATCGATCGAGTACAGCTATTGCCTCTCTATGCTCATACTCGTTGTAGATAAAGTAGTGGCAGAGCCGCATTGCTAGTAGAAAATTATCGGGCTGACGATAGTATGCTGCTTGTAGGTTACGTTGATAATTTCGCAGTAGATCATTCTCACTAAGAAAAGTATAGAAATGGTGGCTTAAACGAGAGGACCAGAATGGATCAAATGCATTAACATAGGCTGCTTGTGCACCAACAATATCATCTTGCTGACTCTTCAACTGAGCCCGTACATAGATAAAAAATTCACGTTCAGCAGGGAAAAATGTTTCATATTGATCAAGCAATGCTAGCGCACGTGCGTAGCGTTCCTTAGCAGCCAGTGTACGGATCAATCTACGCATAATATTGAATCCGTCTGCATCTTCCTTGATGATCTGGCCAAACTCATCTTCTGCTAAAAGATTGTCAAGGCGATGAAGATCAATCAACTCCATTAACTCGTAGAAAATGATCCCTTTTTCATTACGTGGCACGGCTACTAACAATTGTTTAAGTGTGCGTGCCTCTTCGGGAAAATTGGCACGCCGATGATAAAAAGTTGCTAGCGCGCGTAATGATGTAGGAGCGGCCTTCTCGATCTCTACGGC
>JBFLVQ010000133.1:0-16441 GCA_040758525.1 Acidobacteriota bacterium | reverse complement strand
CAGAGATTGCACGTACACCCTCACAAGTTATTTATTACGAGAACAAGCTGAAAATTCGCCGTTATCTACCAGTAGCAAAAAAACTCTTACCCATACCCTTACTTATTATCAATTCACTTGTTAACAAATACTATATACTTGATCTAACACCAGGCAAAAGTTATGTCGAGTATCTGCTCAAGGAAGGGTTTGATGTCTATATGCTCGATTGGGGCACGCCAGATGAGAGTGATTGTACAACCACGCTTGAAGATCACGTCAACCGCTACTTAGCTCATAGTGTACGTGCCGTGCTTGATGTTGCACAAGCAAAAAAGATCTCGCTAGTAGGTTATTGTATGGGCGGTACTATGTCGCTTATGTATGCGGCACTACATGGTAAACTAGTACAGAATCTTGTGCTATTAGCAGCGCCCGTCGATTTTCATAATAACTCCTTACTCAGTCTCTGGGGCAGACCAGAGTTTTTTAATGTCGATAGATTAGTAGATACCTGTGGCAATATTCCTTTTCCAGTGTTACAAAGTGTATTTATGATGCTCAAGCCGATGAAGAACTTTACCAAGTATGTGCATCTGCTTGAAAACATCGATAATGAGGAATATGTCAAAACCTTCTTAGCATTTGACTATTGGGTGAATGATGGTGTAGCGGTAGCCGGTGAGACATTTCGCCAGTTTATCAAGGATGCTTACCACTACAACCTGCTTGTACAAAATCGACTACGATTGGGAAAAAGAACGATCAACTTGAAGAATGTGAAGTGCGCAGTACTGAATGTGGTTGCACAACATGACGATATCGTACCGCCTAGATCAACAGAAGTCTTGATGGATCTGATAGGCAGCGAGGATAAGGAATTATTGAGAGTGAATGGTGGGCATCATGGACTTTCGATCGGTCCTAGTGCCTTAAAGATCGTTTGGCCCAAGTCGGCACAATGGTTACGCGATCGCTCATAATAGTAACGTTGATCTTTAGGAGACAGAAATATTTTATGTGCTTAAGAAGAAGCGCCTTGGCGATCGCTATCTTCATAATTATTATAGGTGTAGAGATGGCATCAACATCTACTAGTTGGCATACCGAAGCAGTCGGTTTTCTTACTCTCGAAGCCACCTTTACTGAGGTTGCCAATGGTTGGGAAAAAGTTGAGCGGCTTAAAGACAACAACCCTAACTTTCCTGTCGAAGACTATCTTCTCGATGGCCGTGGGGATCAGGATGGCCAACGACTCACTTTCTTTGCTGATAAACGTCCCCATTCGAGTCGATTCTTACTCTATTACGCTGCTAATAGCAAAACCAATCTTAAACCATATCCCGTACTGCTGGTACACGGTGCTAATGACAATGTCGATCGTGCCTGGGCCAATCCTAATGAATATGGATTTTGTGGTGCGCCAAGCTGTCCAAAGACAGGACTGATGCAGTTGCTCACTGAGCAAGGGTATAGAGTTTTTGCTATCAACTTTCCTCACAAGCAGGGTGATAATTACCTCTGGGCACAACAGATTCATGCTGCGATTGCACGTATAAAAGGGATCACTGGGGCAGCCTATGTTGATGTCATTGCTTGGAGCAAAGGTGCTTTTGCTACACATATGTATGTCTCCAATGTGAAACCGAGTTGGGGCGCATCTTATCGTGGCGATATACGCAAATTAATTCTCCTTGGCAGCCCTAATTTGGGTATCGATTATACGTTTAGGCATGGCGCAATCTTCAATTCGATCATATTCCCCAATTGTGGGGGATTGATAAAAGTGAATGGTCCTTCGCCACATACTGCCATGTTATGCCAAGACAAATGGCAGACGTTTTCTGAATATTCGATCTATACGACTGCATCAGGCAACTTTTTTCCTGGACAGAAGCAGATGTTGCGACGATGGGATAAGATCTACTCTTTGCCACAGAACGAACTTGACTGGCAAACAACCTACTATGGTGGTAAAGGTGAGCAGACAGAAGGGCTGGGTATAGATGCCGCGATTGCACAAGGCGAACTGGTTTCGCAGATAAGGCGTGCTGGCATACCGGCATCCATTACCGTATATCTGCTGGCAGGTAAGGCAGCGACCATACCTTTCTTCCATAACGAGCATACAGGACCGAGCGATGGACTGGTCTTTATCGACAGTGCTACTAATACTGATGGGATCGGTAAAGTAGCTGCCGTAACAGTAATCGAAGATGCCAATCACCTACAACTTGCTTGGCACTCGCGAGCACTAAGTCAGATCAATGAATGGTTAGAAAAATAGTTTTAACTGAGAGGGAAAATGATTTCCAAAACCATTGATAATGAGATAAAGGTCAAAGAGGCAGTAGAGATCACACCTGCTTATCCTTGGTATGTGCTAGGCGTGCTCACACTTGTCTACCTATTAAACTTTCTTGATCGATCTTTGATCTACATTCTTTTTACTCCGATCAAGAAAGAGATGGCTCTCTCGGATCTACAGCTCGCTGTGTTAGGAACAACTGCTTTTGTTATCTTCTATACATTTCTGGGAATCCCTTTTGGCATGCTGGCTGATCGTGTAGTGCGAAAGAATATGATCACAATAGGGTTGGTGGTATGGAGTCTATTCTCTGGTTTAACCGGTTTTGCAGATGGATTTTGGACGATATTCTTCTGTCGCGTTATGGTAGGAATTGGCGAGGCTACCCTTGGTCCTGCTGCGCTTTCACTATTGAGTGACTATTTCCCAACGCGTATGCGCGCTACTGTACAAGCGATCTATTCTGCCGGTATTCCACTTGGTAGTGGTGTTGCTTTCTTCTTAGGAGGTTGGATTGGTCAAACAATGAGTTGGCGTTGGGCCTTCTATCTACTAGGGTTTCCTGGCTTACTGGTAGCGGTACTAGTCTATCTGCTCAAAGAGCCAGTGCGTGGGAGGACAGAAGTTGTCAAAGACCACTACCGTAATAAAGACTGGAAAAAACTTCTACAATCTACTCCATTACGATTTCATAATCTAGGCTATGCGCTCTTTGCAGTAGCTGCTAATAGTGTCACGATTTGGGGACCATTATTTCTCTCACGTATTCATGGTTTGAGTCTGGCATCAATAGGATTAATAGCTGGTATTCTCTCAGCCATTGGTGGCATGCCAGGAACAATACTAGGTGGTTATATAGCAGATTGGTGCCGTCGTAAAGGAGGCAGTGGCGGTAGAATGATGTTTACTGCAATGGCGGCACTCAGTTGTATACCATTGTGGTTTATTCTCCTCTATAGCACAAATTCGATCTTATTGATAGTCGCTGGCTTTCTCTTATTAGCAGCAGGACTGATGTGGCTTGGACCAGCCGCTGCTGATGTTCATGAGATTGCTGGCCCACAGTTGAGAGGAATTGGTATAGGAATCTACTTTTTTACCATTAATATCATTGGCTATGGGATAGGGCCACCCATCATTGGTAGATTTAATGACTGGTTAGGGGTGAGTAGCAATCCTACTCTGATGAGATACTCACTATTGATCTGTCCACTCGCTTGTTTAGTTAGCGCATTGATGTTATGGCTAGGGAGTGGCAAACTTGCGCAACAAGATACTAATAAATAGAACCCTTCAGTAATTGCAAAAGAGGAAATTATGAGAAAAGTAATTATATTAGTAGCGGTACTATTTTTTCTCTCTGCAGCGCTGATAGATGTTGTCGTGCCTATAGGCATAAAGGCAACTACACAAGAGCAGATCAAATCCATTGATGTGCAGCCATCAGCATTAACTTATACCGGTGGAACAAATCAGTTCGCAGGTGGATTTAGCCCTAGAAATGCTCCCTATGGTGGATTTGGTGGTGGTAACTGTGTTTGTAACAAGACACCAATAATCTTTATTCATGGAAATGGCGACGAAGCGAAAAACTGGGACTATCCAGCATCAACAGATGTGCTTTCGGTTTATGACCAGTTTAAAAATGCTGGTTACAATGACTGTGAACTATTCGGTATTAATTGGCTCTCTGCCTCTGAACGAGCGGCGGCTCCATACAATTATCACCAGTCTAGCAAGGCAGTAATTATTCGTGACTTCATCAATGATGTAAAAGCTTATACAGGAAAGAGTCAGGTGGATGTTATTACCCATTCAATGGGTGTTACTGTGGGAATTCATGGAATAGACTATGGCAATCTTTGGGGCAGTATACGCAAGTTTATTGGCATCTCTGCTGCCTTGCGAGGGCTCTCTTCCTGCTATTGGGCTGGTTATGCCAATCCTTATATACCGACTTGTGGTAGTCAAAATATATATAGTGCTAATATCTTTGGTTTCTATCCTCATATCTATCCTGCCTACAACCCTAAGATGGGCAATGGTGGTTATCGTGACAAACCCAGTGGCAAGACTACGATTTTTTATACGATTCGGGCCGGCTATCACGATCAGATAACCTGTTCAACAACATCATTCTATAACGGCTGTGGAGACACTTCACGCTTTGATGAGTATTCAAATGTAAAATCACAATTGAATGTAGGACGTGGCTCAACAGCAGCACAAATAGATTACGACTTTAGTGACTGGAGTGCATATAACACTAGTGGCGGAGATCTTGATGGTGTTGGTCACTTCCGTGCCAAGAATAACACGGGCATTATTCAACGCAATATGATTATCACTGAATGTACAGGGACGAACTGTTGTGCTGGATATGGCTATACTTGTTATTAATGGGCCCACCATCTACTAGTTACTAGTGGGCCCACTATTTTTAGTTCTGAGGTGGCATTTGACTTATTAATCCCACTATGATTGTACGCTCACTCTGCACTTTTCTATTCAAGCTGGTTTGTAGAATATATTTGCCAGATTGTAAGAACTGAATGTTAAGGAAAAAGGCAATGCTATTAGCATAACCCTGGCTAGGAATACGGAATTTGCTTTCTGGTGAACTGCCAATAACATTAGTGCGATCTGGTGAAATAATCTGTATTGTACAGCTATGCTCTCCTTCTCCACACCATTGTGTCAACACCGCCAGTTTTGGTAATACAATAGGCAATTGTTGCACATAGATCTCTTGAAATACCCCGATAAAGCTCAGCTTATTACCAATCTCCAAACGTACATCATCACAGAGAATCTGATATACTAATTCGACCTGACTCATCGCTTATTCTCTTTCTGAGCCGCTGGTGATGGACTCTGTTCTAAGGGGAGTTGGTGCTTACCGGTAATATCAGTGGTACTAAAGTAGTTAGTTGAGCCAGTAACAAAAAGGCGATAGTCTTTTGATAGCAAATGTGCTGATGAGCCAAGCGAAACCTTTACTTGTAACTTTGTTCCTGCTTTGACAGGCAACTGTATCCAATCAATGAAGTCTTTTGAGTCTGACTTAGCTAACACTCTACCTTTATCATCCATTACCGTGAGATTGAAATCGTCTAGTTGATACTGTGGAGATACTGCAATAGTGACAAACTGTTTACTATTAGAGGTAAAAGTAAAAGTATCTGCATCTGGACTCAGGTAATTGATCGAGCCAGCAGTCATAAATGAAGTATCATTGTTGGTCATCGCTTTAGCTGCTGACTCGGGGTAGTTTTCATATAGTTCATAGGTTCTAGAGCTGTCATTATAAGGCACCTGAACAGTGCGAACGACTTCGCCATTTTTAATATAGTTGCCTTTGCTGTCACTGGCATAGCCATGCGCACCGACAGGGCCAAGTGGTCCAAGCGGGCCTAATGGACCTAATGGGCCAAGCGGTCCCAATACAGTCCAAACCCCACCTGCCTGTAGTTGCTTGCCAAAATCATTGAGGCTAGGCAAGGTATTAAAATATGCCTTTTCGCTTAATGGCCCCTGTGGTCCTAATGGTCCTTGTGCACTCAATGGACCACCCAATTTAGTCATACTCTCAGACCAAGTTGACCAATCTCCTACCGCACTTACCCAATAAGATGGATTCCAGACATTTGTTCCCACAGGTCCCAATGACTGTAATGGTCCATAAGGCCCTAATGGACCAAAATAGCCTAATGCGCTGTTTTTATCTAGATAGGAAGAGGCATTAGCTGGCGTTAGTACAGATGGTTGTACTGAAGAGAGATTGCCCTTCAATGCTTCAACTGAAGAAGCACTAACATACTTCTCTAGTTTTGGTGCGCTTTTTGCTGTAGAGGCGCGTAATGCGGAACGTGTCTCCATAGTCTGTCCCAACTTGCGCCAGGGTTGTTGGCTGTTTGCTGGTTTTTTTGCAACCTCTTTAGCTTGCAGAGCTGTCTTTACTAGGCTTGCTTGATCAATACCAACACGAGTATGGTAAACCTTCTTTGACTCTATATTGGTGATACCTGATACGGCACTGTCTACCGTAGTTTGAGCAATCTCTCTCTTTTCCTCTACGGTTTTGATATCACTATCTAAAGATTGATAGTTTATTTGATTATCGGAATTACCTATATTACGAATCATAATTGCGCACTCCTCATATGCTTACTATGTTCCTTAGTGTATCTATATAATTATCGAATAAACTTACATAATCGAAGAAGGAAAATTCCGGAAAAGCTGGAATTTTCCTTCTTTAATGAGATCTACATCTCACTTGTACTGCACTATCAATACAGGGCGCAATTGACTATTAAAGTATTCGCCACCAGCAAAGACTAGATAGTCGCTAAGCCCATTCTTGTTACTGTTATTTTGGAAACGTAGCTTGAATTGTGTACGCCCCGTCTTATTGATAAAGCTGAGCGCGTCTTGAGTAAGTGAACCATTTATCATTGTACCTATTCCGCCACTCTGAGTAGGTGCATTAAACACTACTGCCTGACTGAGGCTAACATCTGCTTCAAAATCGCTACTAGCTACTGAACAACTGCTACCCAAGCAACCTGTCTTGATATCTCCAATCAGAAAACCCAAACTCATCCAGGGATTGCCGAGCGGTGCCTGACTATAGTAGAGCTTTATTTGTGCAGAGAGGATAGTGGCATTATCTGGTATTGAAGTGGTATCAAATGAGAGTACACCTCGGAATGGCGCATCTGCATTCTCACCTACATAAACATCTACACCAACCGCATAATTACCAGTTGTGCCATTAGAGACGGTGCTAGCCGCATAACCATCTTGTGAACCAGTGGAAACAAAGGTCGTGGTTGCCTGCGGCTGATTAATAACATAGTTATATGACTGTACGGCAGATGTGTTATCAGCAAGATCTTTTCCATAAGCGTTCAACACGGTCGTGCTTGTAAAGGTAAGCTGACCATTGTTGGTAAAACTCTTTCTACTGCTGCTTGTGAGCGGATCAGAGCCATCTGTAGTGTAATAGATCGTGCCTGCTTCGTTGAGCGATAACGTAACTGTCACCGTTGCATCATAAGTTCCACTGGTAGGATTGATGGTAAGTACCGGTGCAGTATTATCGTTAGGTGGCGGCGGGGGTGGTGGAGGTGGTGGTCCATTATTGATGCCTGAGAAGAAGCGCCATATCTCTTGGCTAGCGCTAGGTCCTTTTGGATCGGTAAATGATCCTGCCGTGGAGCCACCAGACCAGGCATGTCCTAAATTTTGTACAACCCATTTTTCAAGTAGCAGATTACCAGACTCATCATAGTAAGTAGTCTTGGTAAAGTTATAGCCATTAGTCACTGTGCCATTGCTAGTGATATCGGCACTGTCATCAATGGAATTATTGTCGGCACTGTCATCAACATAATCATTGGTCTGTGCCCATTGGGTGAGAACTTGATTACCATTGATCTTATTGACAAGAGAGTCGCTGGTACCATGGAAGACGATCACTCGTACTTTCCGCTTGCTATCACCCATGGCTTGAAAGGCAGCGAGCCCTTGTTGTTGTGGATCCGGTCCACCTTGACTCTGCGCAGTAAAAGCATTATTGAGACCTGTGGCAGCTTTATATTCTAGCCCAGAGTGCACCCCAACAGCAGCAAAGATATCAGGGTAAGTAGCACCAAGAACAACTGCCATTGCCGCACCGGCTGAGAGACCTGCAACATAGACTCGATTGGGATCGACATTGTAGCTAGCACGAATCTTCATTACCATAGCGGCCAATATTGAAGGCTCGCCGCTGCCGCGTGACTGATGTGCTGGCTCGAACCAGTTCCAACATCTACTCGAATTTGCACTAGTAGGCTCTTCAGGATATAGGACAAGAAAATTGTTGGTTTCTGCGATCGCATTCATCTGTGTGCCAGCAGCAAAATCATCGGGATTTTGTGCGCAACCATGTAGCATCATTATCAGCGGCACGCTAGTGCTACCATTGTAGCCACTGGGCACCCAGAGTTTATAATTGCGTGAGCCGGACTGATTACTCACACTGTCACTAACCCAAGTTCCTCCATAAGCTGATTGCGAGGATACTAACAACATTACCACTATCGCTAGGAATGTTACGAGGTAGTGTCTTCTCATAGTTTCACCTTCTTAAATGATTATGGATCCACTCAATTACAGAAAACGTGCAAGCAAGATTACGCCTTCTGACATGCGGATAAATAGTGTTACTGGTATGGCAATAACCCAGCATATTAATCGCCACATTGGCGACTAGAGAATCCAATAGCTTTAACAATTGGACTATTAACTTTTCCCCTCTGATTAAGCTTGGTTGAAACTCCAAGACAATAGACTAAAATGTAGTAGCAAATCGCTTGCCACCATAGTATATCGAGAAAATGGCGATTAAATATGGGAGTTAATGGTTATGAATCAACTTAGCAGAGAAAAAAAATAGGCACCTTACTAAAACGGTGTTCAATTATTAAACAGTACTATTTGCGGATCTTTTTGTAGAGAGTGGCGCGGGTAACACCCAATGCCTCGGCAGTACGGCTAAGATTCCCCCCCATTGCCGCTAAAACGCGTTGTATATGTAACTGCTCCAATTCGGCAAGAGAAAGAAACTCTTCTCGTAAGTTTTCTGTTGCTTCTTCGCTAATCACACCCAATGGTAGATCGCGAGCATGAATATGATTGCTAGCCGAGAGAATTACTGCTCGTTCAATAATATTACGTAGCTCACGTATATTGCCAGGCCAGTTATAACTCTCCAGCAAAGCGGCAGCTTTTGGTGTCAAGCCTTCTATATGGCGATTAAGTTTCTGATTGAACTGATGAATGAAATGGTGAGCAAGAGGAATGATATCCTCACGCCTGGCTCTTAGTGGTGGTAGTGTGATCGTCATCACACTAAAGCGGTAATAGAGATCTTCGCGAAAATTTCCCCGTTTGATCTCTGTTAGTAGATTACGATTAGTCGCGCCAATAATACGCACATCTACTTCTCTTTCTTGCACCCCCCCGACACGGCGAAACTTCTGATACTCAATAACATTGAGTACCTTGGCCTGAATTGACAACTCCATCTCTGCAATCTCATCAAAGAAGAATGTGCCTTCATGCGCTAGTTCTAATAGACCCGGCTTGCTAGCAGTAGCGCTAGTAAAAGCTCCTTTCTCATGGCCAAAGAGTTCTGTCTCCAACAATTCACGGCTAAGACCGGCACAATTGACAGTAACAAAAGGCTTCGCGCGACGTTTACTTAAGCGATGAATAAACTGCGCCAGCATTCCTTTACCTGTTCCTGTCTCTCCTTGTAACAACACAGTAGCATCAGATTGCGCTACTCTTTCAACCATATCGTGAACACATAGGATCGCTTCACTATGGCCAAGGAAATATTCTGCTGCACGCTGTTCCTGTGCTAATCCTGCCAGTAGCCGCTCGCGCCGTGCACGTCCTTGTTCAAGGGTTTTGCCTAATACAATCAGTAGACTATCTGGATCGAACGGCTTGGTAAGAAAATTCTCTGCGCCGCCTTTCAGGGCACGTACTGCCGACTCAATCGTGCCATAAGCAGTAAGAATAATCACTGGCACATCATCATCAATGGCCTTGATGGACTGCAACAGCTCCAATCCATCCATATCAGGTAGACGCAAATCAAGTAG
The DNA here is from genome assembly GCA_040758525.1 of Acidobacteriota bacterium. Classification (GTDB taxonomy): domain Bacteria; phylum Acidobacteriota; class Blastocatellia; order Chloracidobacteriales; family JADJPF01; genus JBFLVQ01. The sequence continues at coordinate 6,493 of JBFLVQ010000133.1, read as the reverse complement.
TACCAGACTAGGGGCATTCTCACGCACAGCCAGCAACGCCTGTTGCCCATTCTCTGCCATTGCCGTGCGGTAACCTTCGGATTCTAGTAAGCTCACTAATCCAAAGCGTACAGAAGGCTGATCATCAACTATCAAAATTCTCTCTTTACCTGTCCCCACTCTTCCCCTTTCGCCATTTTAAGCTTGCCCCTCAATCACCAACGGGCACTGGTACTTGCTTTTCACCAATTGTCTGACGCCAACGTAATGCGCAGTCAAATAGTATTACAATCACCGAACTCATCATAATCACGGTCAGCCCAGTATTGAGATAGCCCTGAAAATTTCCCAACGGCAAGAAGATGTCGTTGATACTACGGTAGCCAGCGGTCAATGTAGTGGTAGCAACAAAGAGCATAGGTGCTATCGTTACCCAAGCATACTTAGCACGCCCGGCATTAACGATAGTAGTCGTACCGACCGCGAGCGCGACAACAGCGAGCAACTGATTGGCAATTCCGAACATTGGCCAGATTGTGCTGACTGTGCCAGTATAAATAAAGTAGGCCCAACCTACTACTACTAATGCAGTAGAGATAAGCGAGCCTGGCAACCAGTCAGTACGCTCAAATGGTTTATAAACACGGCCAAAAAACTCTTGTACTAAGAAACGTGCAACTCGGGTTCCCGTATCAATGGTAGTAAGAATAAAGAGCGCTTCAAACATGATTGCAAAGTGATACCAGTAGGAGATCAGGCCTTTCATTGCTGGCAGTCCCGAAAATATTTGCGCCATTCCTACCGCCAGCGATACACCTCCACCTGTACGCCCTTGCAGTTGTTCACCAATCTCCTGTGCTAGATTTGGCAGGCTCTGCATCTCCAGACCTAGCTGAGCAAATTTTTGTGCTGGTACATTGATAGCAAAATAGTCTCCTGGATAGAGTGCTGAGGCTGCAATTAGTGAAGTGATACCTACCAATCCTTCAATAAGCATTGCCCCATATGCGATCGGGCGCATGTCGCTTTCTCGCTCGATCATCTTTGGGGTTGTACCAGAAGAGATTAGCGAGTGAAATCCTGAGATCGCCCCACAGGCAATGGTAATAAAGACAAAGGGGAAGAGCTTACCCGCAATGATTGGGCCACCCCCATTAACATATTGACTAATGGCTGGCATCTTCAAGGTAGGATGTACAATCAACACACCCAACACTAAGAAAGCAATGGTGCCAATCTTCATAAATGAGCTTAGATAGTCGCGTGGACAGAGTAGCATCCAAACCGGTAAGACTGAGGCGACAAATCCGTAGATGGCAATCAGTAAAGTGATACGATCTTTTGAGAAGGTGAAGTAGGGTGCTAGTGATGAATCAGGGATATATTTGCCTAGTATTACACAAAGGATCAGGAAAGAGACTCCGATTGCGGTCGCTTCGATAATCTTCCCTTTACGTAGCCTATACATATAGAAGCTCATAAAGAGTGCAATAGGAATCGTCATAGCAATTGTAAATGTCCCCCAGGAACTCTCGCTGAGCGCATTTACTACCACTAGACCAAGACCAGCTAAGGCAATCACGATAATGGCAAGGATCGCGATAGCACATACCAGCCCTGAGATTGGACTGATCTCAGTACGTGCAATCTCAGCAAGCGACTTACCACGACGTCGTACGGAGGCAGTCAAGATTACAAAATCATGCACTGCACCACCCAATACCACACCAATCAATATCCAGATGAAACCAGGCAGGAAGCCAAATTGTGCTGCTAACACTGGGCCAATTAATGGACCAGCACCAGTAATAGCGGCAAAATGGTGGCCAAAGAGTACTAGCCGGTTGGTGGGTACATAATTATGCCCATCATTCATCGTATGTGCTGGCGTTTCGCGTTTATCATCTAGCACCAACACCTTCGAGGCAATAAAAGCACTATAGTAACGGTAACCAATCGCAAGTATGCAAAGTGCCCCTAGCATCACTGGAAAAGCATTCATATGCCTGCCTCCTTTACACCACCTCTTGGGCGGCTTCCTCAACTATCTCTATTTCTGTTTATCGTCATTATCTATTTCGCCGACGCTGATCTTCAAGCTTTTTAAGAACTGGTGATCATCTCGACTCATCATATCAATAAGATCTTCTGGTAATTTGTTGGATGTCTCTCCACCTAGTGTAGGCGTGCAACGGGCAAAACAGATGTTTGCCTCTACCATAAGGATGGTCTCATAACCAGCAGCACGCAACTGATCGGTTAGTTCTTTAATACGCCCAGACTCATTGATCGCTTGATCGATCGCCTCGCCGAGCGCCTGCGTTAACCGTTTGAGTTTTTCATCCACAATATTCCCCTTCCCATTTATATGGCTTAAACTTCTGTCATAGTGTTGTTTCCGTATTACTGAATTATGCTACGCGGCGCTTGCAAGGCTTGTCAAACGTTTCCAACCAACCATCCATCTCCCCCTAGACCCTTGCATTTTTACCCCCCATTGCATATAATCAGCGCAATTCTTCAGTTTTAAAGAAGATCATTAGCTTATCAGGCTTAAATTATTCTGAATTTAGGTCTAACAAAATGTTGGCTGTGGATTACGCAGGACCGCGCAAGCGCTCGTCTGAAAGCAACACTGACCCTTGTTCGACCTGCTATGGTACAGGCTGGGCAAATGTAGATGGTCTAGGAGTAAAGCCCTGCCATTGCCGCGAACGCGATCGCGTACCACAATTATTAGCAGCAGCACAGATTCCCAAACGCTACGAACCTTGTACACTCGATAACTACTACCCGCAAGGCTCGCAAAATTCGTCTTCTTTCCTTACCCAAGCCAAAGCTGTACTAGATTGCAAAGTTTTTATTCGCGAGTATCCTAATCTGGATTTTGGCTTACTCTTTTTTGGCCCCTGCGGGATTGGTAAAACGCATTTAGCCGTGTCAGTAATAAAAGAATTAATAACTCGCTCACATACCCCTTGCCTGTTCTATGATTTTCGTGATCTGCTTAAAGAGATTCAGGATAGCTATAATCCCAATACTGCTAGCAGCGAATTAAAAGTACTTGCTCCTATTTATCAGACAGAAGTACTTGTACTTGATGAACTGGGTGCTAATAAGCCGACTGCTTGGGTGCAAGAGACGATCACACAAATTATCAACAACCGTTACAATGATAAGAAGATTACTATTTTCACTTCAAATTACACTGATGATCGCAATGTTGAGTATAATGAGTCCCTTACCGATCGGGTAGGAATACGGTTGCGCTCACGCTTGCATGAGATGTGCAAAATTGTTCATATTGCTGGCGAGGACTACCGCCTTAATAAGCTGCGCCAAACCAGCGCACGCTTCTAAATCTGCTCTCTTAGTGTCATCACCTCTGCTTGGAACTTAGGAATCTGGGTAAGACTGCGTGTCTGATTGTTAGCAGCGGCAGCACGCGCGACATGCCAGTAGCAGAAGGCGAGTTTAGTGACAGCACGTAGGAAATTGCGTTGTGCGCGTAGTCTTTTCCAGTTACCGCTTGTCAGCGATGACATCAGCCATTTTATTCGTCCCATTGTTGAACCGATCAACTCTAACTGTGCAGGAGTGATCAACCCACGTGCGACCTCGACTGTAAGCATCTCCTTGATTACCCGCCCCTCGCGCCGCAACATATAGATCATAACTCCTAGAAAGATCAGAAAGAGCGGCACCCAGACAACAAAGTAGATCAGTATGAAGGCCATCAAACCTAGACCACCTGAGACCGAGGCAATAAGGTTCCACAATCCATGCAATAATACTGCGCCTATATAGCCAACTATTGGCATTACGATACGTAGTGTCTTGTTATGTGTCTCACGCGCAATACCACAGCCTATGCCTGTCATTGAGGTAAAGAGTGTGTGTGCAAATGGTGAGAGTACACCACGCAAAAAACCTATGAAAAGCAGGGCAACACCACCCCCGCTAAGAAATGCACGGCCGTAATAGAGGACATTTTCTACAGTGGCAAAACCTAATGCTACTACTCCGGCATAAACAATACCATCTAGTACATCATCAAATTCGCGGCGCAGAAAGATTGCTATTAATAGCACTCCCAACCCTTTGGTGCCTTCTTCAATTACTGGTGCTGAGATCACAGCGCCAAGCAGACTACCTGCGGCTGGTCCTGCTACCAAACTTACTACAGTACCAAAAAAGGTATTGATGATATATGAGACAATCACAGCAAAGAGCCCACCCCAAGCAAAGGCGCCCGCCAATGCCCAGGCTGGTTCGGGATCATAGCGATCTAACCAGAGGAAGAGAAACAGATAGAGCGGTGCCGGTGTGAAAGCCATAATGGCGCCAACAATACCACCTACCAAACCTAAATCCAGTAGTACTATTAGCATTACGATTAGCGTCATCACAGCGCCAATTCCCAGTGCTACACCAATGCTAACATAGCTGTTCCCTTTATCTTTGTCCTTTTCTGGATCATATATACCTATACTACTCATCGACTGACGTAGGTTTGTTTTGCCAGCAGTGCCTGTGAAATTAAAAGGAGAGGAGGGTGGTAAAGAAGCTTGCTGTTGTCCCATAGAACCACCTGTAAGTGGTGTAAAGGGTGGTGGCGGTGGTGGCGGCATTGGTGGCATTGGTGGCGCTGGTGCGGGTATAAAAGCCTGCTGTGGTGGTATAAAAGGTTGTGGCGGCGAGTTATATACTGGGGCAAAGTGTCCTTCCACCATCACATAGATCTGGGGGCCTTGGCCGCCTAGCTGAATCATATCGCCAGAACGTAACAGTACTCGCTGTATACGATTGGCATTGGAATAAGTGCCATTAGTGCTCTGCTGATCGATCAGGTAAAAACCGTCTGGCTCGGCTTGAATCATGGCATGACGCGTAGAGACCCCTGGATCGAGGGTAGAGTCAAAGCGTATAGCACAATCTGGACCACGACCAAGTAGCAGGCTACCCTGTTCGAGTTCAAACTGGCAACCATTTAACGAACCATTCTGAATCATCAACCTCAATTTCATGACATTAGACCCTTTAACCAGAAACTATTCCTACATCTACCCGATTGTAGCATAATCTGCCTGAGGCAAAAGAAGTGGTGGGAAAGAGAGGAGAAAATTAATATGTCTATGACGATCGAAGAGCTACTAAAACAGGCTGCGGAAAGACTGCTCAAAGCCCGTCGTGTAGTTGTGCTGACAGGTGCTGGCGTATCGGCAGAGAGCGGCATACCAACTTTTCGTGATGCCCAGACGGGCCTATGGGAGCAGTATGATCCTGCTGAGTTAGCCTCGCCAGATGGTTTTTCTGCCAATCCTAAACTAGTCTGGGATTGGTATGAATACCGTCGCCAGATCGTGCGTAGCAGTGCTCCCAATCCTGCACATTTTGCCCTTGCCGAACTCGAAACTCGTTACCAGCAGTTTGTGCTAGTTACACAGAATGTCGATCAGTTCCACACACAGGCGGGCAGCCAGCATGTATTAGAACTACATGGCCGTATTTTGGAGAACCGTTGCTTTGCTGAAGATCGTCTGCTTGCTGATGTAGAGCTTGATCACAGTACTGTTCCACCGCGTTGTCCATGTGGCGCATTTGCGCGCCCAGGAGTCGTCTGGTTTGGCGAAGCCCTGCCTGCAGATACGCTTTCACAAGCCTTTGCTGCCGCACGCCGCTGTGATCTATGTCTTGTGGTAGGAACTTCTGGTGTTGTACAACCAGCCGCGTCGATCCCTCTACAAGCTCTACACGCGGGCGCTTTCCTAATTGAAGTCAATAATCAAGAGTCGGTTCTCACTGAAACAATGCATCTGTTCTTGCGTGGCAAAGCAGGAGAACTACTGCCAAGACTGGTAAAACTGTTGGATAATGCTGTCGATTAATCAAGCGGTGTCTGCTCGCCACCCGCGGCAGGCAAATAGCATTTGCGTATGTAATCAATCAGCATACGGTCAGAATTGAAACGCCAGCCTAATGTACGTAGTGCGCGCTTGATATATTCAAGCCATCTTTTCGGCAGACCTTGATCGTTGAGCTCGTAATAGAGAGGTACAATCTTCTCCTCAAGCATCTCGAAGAGCATACTGGTATCACGTGCATCTTGCACAGCTATATCGTTATGTGTTTCACCATGGCCAATGGCAAATCCATTCTCACCATCATAGGCTTCTGCCCACCAGCCATCCAATATGGAAGCATTGAGTACACCATTAAAGAGCGCCTTCTGCCCGCTAGTACCACAGGCCTCTAATGGACGGCGTGGATTGTTTAACCAAACATCGACACCTTGTACAATATGGCGGGCAACATTAAGATCATAATTCTCAAGAAAGACAATTCGCCCTTGTGCACGTGGATCGCGTGCGATCTCCATTACTTCCTGAATGATTCTCTTACCATCTGTATCCTTAGGATGAGCCTTACCCGAATAGATAATCTGTACAGGACGTGCTGTCTCATTAAGCAACTTGAAAAGACACTCAGGATCGCTAATCAATAGATTTGCTCG
>JBFLVQ010000132.1:0-16453 GCA_040758525.1 Acidobacteriota bacterium | reverse complement strand
TCTGAAGTATTACTATCGTGATGACCTGCAACTCGTCTCTCTTGAGTTGTTTTTCCGGTACCGGTACCTGCACTCGATGGTGCCGCTACCACTTGCTCACCAGCGAGCGCTGCGCGTGATGGAGCTGTTGCTGATACTGAGGGTTGTTGATCTCGATCACTACCCAGATCTAGATCTAGATCATCCTGATCTTCCTCAATCTCGTATTCCTCTAATTCATCAACCTCCAAGTCACTAGCTGGTATCTCAGTCCGCTTAACAAATATCGCATTGCAGTCGAAGCATACCCGTTGCTCCTGACCATTCAACTCAACTATCTGATCGCCGGGTACTCTCTTACAGTAGTAGCAGTTTCTGTCTGCAACTTTACCCGCTTGTGTGGTCTCTTCTGGTTGAGTCGAAAGCTCACTACCCTGTTGTTGCCTCCCTTTAATCTCTTTTATTACATGCTTGGCCTCCTTAACCTTGAGACCATCCTTTCCCTCCTCTTTTCTCTCCTCAACCAACCTAAATATCTCATTCCGCGCCTCTTCTGGTGTTGATGGAGATACTAGAAGATAAAGAATCGATGGAGAAAGTGTCGCAATTTGCGACACTTTTAAAGGATCTTCCCCATACTCCTGCGCTATGTTGATGTAGCGAGATGCCGTGTCATGACTCCAGCCAAATTCCAATTTGAGCCAGCCTCGGAACTCTCCATGTCCAAGCCAACCTTTAACCTCGATTAAGATCTTCCCTATCTCTATTACATCGTCAGCACTTTTTTTCATCAATCGGTGTAGCCGTGCTGTCCGATCTTTAAGCGGACCTCGTATTTGGCCACTGATGAGGTTGTAATCAAACTCTGCTGCTGCAACTTTTCTGGACATAAAGCTAGCTCTCCTTAAGAGTGTCAGTGGTGATACCTTAAACTCACTGTCTATTTTTGCGTTGTTGCAATGCTCTCCTCGCCTTGCTGAAATCGATTACTTTTCCAGGGGTTGGTCTAGATATCAGTTCACCCATTTTCTCTGACACCATCACCTCAGCTAGCAGGGCTATCGCGATGCTTTCCAATTCAGGACTAATCCCCTCGCAGGCAAATCTCTTTGCCACATCTATGAAGCGTGTCACCTGGTCGTAGTTCCAATCCAACTCTTTTTTAATCCATAGCTGTAGGTGTAGGTCGCCAAACTCTTCCCTTATTTGGCTTAAGTGTCTTCCTATAACAATGGAATCTCTGGTGCGTTGAGTTATGGATGTATGGACATCTACTAGAGCTTGCTCTATAAACTCTCGGTCATCTGCGTGTTGTGCGTCATAATCAATTTGCTGCCTGTATCTATTCATTGAAATCAATCTCCTCTAGTACATCCCATCTAATGCATCCTGTAAAATCCACGGTAAATGCCCAAATGGTCGCCTTTGTTCTGTGTTGATCTGTTGCTCCAGCTCGATAGGCCGTGCTCCTGCCGCTATTAACATCTTAAAAATTCTCTTGTGGCTATGTGTGCAATAGGGTGAAGGTACTTTATAATACCCAAGTGGATAAGGGCCTTCTAATTCAAATCCATACACTTCCCTGCATTTATCGTTATTTTCAGCAAAGCTATAGACCGATTCCCCTTTAGCATTCCAAGTATTTAAATCTGCCTTTGCCGAAATTAGCTTTTTTACAGCGTGTTCGTTCTCATTGCTAATAGCCCAGAAGATTATTGGATCTCTATTACCATTCAATCCATTTGGATTTGCCCCTAGTTTTATTAAGATGTCAAACACTCGTTCACTAGATATGCTACTTACAAGTGCCTGAGCTAATGGAGGATCACCGTCATTGTCAAGCTCTACTAAGCTTGCTCCTTTTGATACTAACAACTTTATTAGTTCAGAATCTCGACTGGTAATTGCTTGTTCTAATGCGCTATTACCCTTAGACGTGAGAAGGTTTGGATCCGCCCCATTATCAAGTAGATACTTAACCACTTCATTCTCTCTATTCTTGACAGCCTCTACTAATGGCGTTTGCCCACCTTCGTCAAACACATTCGGATCTGGATAGTGGTATAATATTTTCTTACAACCAATCAGATCCCCATGCCTGGCCGCGCTTACTAATCGTCTATCTCGTTCCCGCCATTGCTCAATAACCTTCTTTTGCTGTGCAATCAGCACCTGTTGCTGAATTAAGGAAGCTTCCTCAATGGAATGAAAATAGTTGTTTATATAAATAGTTGTTCCAATGGGTATTACTGTAATGCTGTAGTACAAAAACATCCTGTAGATCCAGATCCATTTAATGGTAGTTTTTGATCGTTTTGATCGCTGCCTTAATACATTGCTTAATGTTGCTATCATCGTTGACTCTCCGTTATTAAAACCTCGTACAAATGTTTAAACCTGGTTGTTGAAAAGTGGCTGCGATCCATTCAGCTCAGAAATAGGAGAAACTAAGCTGTGGGTTAAGTTCTCAATGCCAGATCGCAGCCAGATGGAATAAGTTGATGAACTGGACCCTCCTTTCGTTAAAGTTGATCATTCGTTAATACATAGAAGCCAGTTAATATGAAATTTTTATTTCAAGCTTAGGTTCCCATTTTCAACTCCTTCCATGTGTGTGTTTGATATGTCCCCTTATGGTGGGGTATGCCGATGTTGGGAATCGAACCCGCTTGGTCTCCAATAGAACATCGGTAAGAGTGGCTATCACTCGGTTGAATCAACCAATTGCAGAAGCGAAACAGATCATTTCGCTCAATTCAAATGGCAGCCACAACTGGAATTAAGTGATTGAAATCAACTTGAGTTTTAGTTCCTATAGTGATCTACAGGACGTTTTCAATCAATCAATCCCATTCTCACTATCCACGTCCCCAACTGTCGGGGGTACGCTATCGAGTCACCTTGCCACCCCAGGGCAGATGACTGCTACCTAGCATACCCCGACAGCGAGGTTTGTTATTCAACACTCAATTTTTCAAAAAACTAATGGCACAAAATAAATATTGTCTAATAGCTGTAATCTCTTGATAGGCAATAATATAACTAATTTCATCAATTACCTTAACCTTCAGTTTTATTACTTAAAAGTTGCTCACTCTCATTACCAATTTCAGTTGTCTTTTTAATACTCTCTTCTTCCGCTTTCACGCTCTTCAAAACCACTTTTGATCTACGCATCATTCTCGCCAATTTTTTATTATTTCGATTTTTATTAATTATGTTCATGTCCGGACCTATAAAAATCTCACCCACAACTCCTAACCTCCTCTCGTTACGCCGACATTCACAAAACTAGTTTTTTTTGCTAATATTCCGTCAACTTTGAAAAACTAAGCCTGCTTCACCAGTAACTCCAATTACTAGTGACGGTTTTGTTTTTCGGGTTGGTGGTCATTGTCGGTGATATCTCTGCCTTACGGTGAGATAGTGATGTGATCGGATTTCATCCTGGGAAAAGTGATTTGTTCCGATCAGCATCGTTTCTAGCCGACAATGACCATGTATCTCTAAGTTATTTGCTTTCCTAGCCTTGAACCCCTCCCTGAACTATCTATCCTCGTTCGCCCACTCGGATGGCCGGCTTTTCTCCGTGCTGGAGTCCTCTACCTAATTGTGAGGCACAGGCAGGTACAAGAGCTGTATAGATAATAACCAGGGATAGTTTTTTATAATAGATCATATATAATAAATAATAAGCTGCTGTCTACTGGATTATCTTGATATTTTCGAGCACCAATATATAGCAACAGGTTTTGTTTGTCAACATCAACGTTCTTCTAAAGATCCTTAAAATCAAGCCTTATAGTTATTAGATTGAAAAATCTGTTTTTCTTATGCTAATATTAATTTTGTTGAATAGAGTACAAATTAACTTATGCCTACTGGTTTAAGGTTTAATATTTATAGTAGCTTAGCTGTGAGAGCTAATATTTACTGAACAACCAGTTTTAAGACTTAGCCTGATAGCTTCAAGAGGTTAATAATATGCCAAGAAGTTCTGAACTAAAGGATGTTTTAAGCTTATCGCTCAACGACTATATTCATTGTAAGCATTGCGGAAATTGTTCTAAATCACCCCCTGATGCTCGTTTTTGCCCTCGCTGTGGTACAGAAAAGTGGTATGCATTTCCTGAAGATTTTAAGTTAGAACTTTCAACCTGCGATATATGCAATCTTGAATACAAAATTTATATTGTTTCTGGGGTTCCTTTACCACGAACTGAAAAACGCAAGCCTTTTGTTCCTCACCCTACTCCTACTAATTACGTAAAATTCTTAAAACGGCCTATGGCAGTTCGCGTGAATATTAAATCGGTTGAAAATGAAGCAGAAAAAAAAGATTTGGAAGAAATGGTGAAGCCTTCTTCCAGCGATTCCACCAAAAATGGTTAATCAAAGTTTGACATTCTGACACCATTCAAGTATATTTTTTCCGCCACCCCAGGCAAATGACTTACCATGTCCTGTAGCAGATCTAGTTTTTACTAATCCGAGCTATGGGATCTACTTCACTCTTTTAAACTGTGAATTTACTGAGTAGAACTTTGTTCACTCAGTGGAATCACTAGAGGTGAGTATGTTTGGGTGGTGGACTGATTGGTGTCTCGGCTTCCTCGCTGGAAGCTTGGCTACAGTGCTGAGTAAGAATCTGATTACCGTGATTGGTAATCGGATGAAAACTACTAGGGCTGCTCTTAAATCCGAAAACAAAGAATCTCCAACCTTTTCACCACCATATTTCCCTTCAATACCTACTGAAATCAGTGTTAGTCAATCGAAGCAAACAATACCCTCAACTGGAGTAATTAATCCAGCTTCTCCTACAAAAAAACAAACCTACTTTTCAAAACTTAATATCCACAATCCTTATTTGGCAGAACTGAATAGCCTTACCCTTTTGCTGAAAACAGAGGTGTTTTCAAACAAAAATGTAGGGAAAATGAGGATGAGAGTTGATGAGTATAATCAACGATTCACGTATGCAGTACCATCAGACGATTTGATTTTAAAAATCGCAGAACATTCTCCGCTTGTGCAGTTTGGTGCAGGTAATGGTTATTTAGCGTATCTGCTCCGCCAGATGGATGTTGACATTATTGCTTTTGATATTGAACCAACCGTGACAGATCAATGGACAACTGTTATTGATGCAAAAGAATCTATTGTAACCAAATATTCAAATCGAGTACTACTACTATGCTGGCCATTTGCGACCTTTAATCTAAAAGATACTGTTGAACGTTATGGAGGGCACACAATTATCTACGTTGGGCCATCGTGTAGTTCACCAATTACGGTTTTTTCAACAGTTTTTGATCGCCATTGGGTGTTAGCGGAACATCTGGTTTTACCTCAATGGCCTGGGTCATCTGTAACAGACGTTATTCGCGTTTATCGTAGGAAAGAAGCATCAAGTGTTTGCATCCCTACCTCAGATCCGCCACGTAAACGACGGCGGTCAGAGGCGCGAGATTTAGCAAGTGTAGCAGCGTGATGATTTTTTGTGGGTAAAGTGTGGCTGATGGTAACCGAGTATCCAATTCTGCAACCATCAGCCCCCTAACCCCATGTTCCTAACGGACATAGAGCCACTTTCAGTCTAGAGAGTGGCCTCCAAATTTGCAACCAGTTTACATAGAGTGGAGGCAAGTGTGAAAACCTGGCTTGGATTAGATATCAGTGATGAAAAATACTTGATTTTTGCAACCATCTCATCAGGTAGTGGCTCCAAACCATTTGATATACATTCCTTGCAGTATCAACTCAATAATCCTGAGGTTGTTAGATCAAATTCTCAGCTTAAGGCTGGAGTAAGCATTGCGGTTGCAGGCAACAACTCCATCTCCTATGTAATTCCCAATTTCAATCCAGAGAATATTGAATCAGAGAAGGCGTCATGGGGTGTTACTGATGATCAGAATTTTGATTATCTGATGATCCCTGGTACGCGCTCGGCACTACTTGTTTCAATGCACAAATCGGCTGTCAGGGAATTGGTATTATCCACAGATAACTATTTCCCTAATAAGTCTGAGTTGCGTATCAGCCACTGGTCAGATCTACTAGTTTATGCCTATCTGCGATCTTATCCCAATGCGACCGGATCGGTTGCGTTAGTACATGTAACAAGCGACGCCATCTATCTACTTGCCCTCAATAGAAAAAAACTGATTTGGGTTGATTCGTTCTCATTAACAGATAATAGCGCTGAAACAGGAGATTATAGCTATGCAAGGTTATTTGCGCTGCTGGAACAGGTGAAAGTTGCATGTGATATTTCTCAGTTTGACCTGTTCTTACTTTCAGGCAGTTGTGATGCAAATGACCGACTCCAACTCCAATCCTATGCCTCACAGGTGGAACTTTTTTCTCCATTCTTTAATGACCAATTGTTTGATACGAAAAATCTCTCTGACGACGAATATCAGTTCTTAACTAATAATGCACATCGATTTGTTCTAACATTTGCCGCTGCTGCTGCTGCCATTGAAGGGATTGGCACAAACCTGGCTAGTAATGAAAGAAGCTCAAACCTTAAACGCGAGATTCCACGCAGGCCAGTTATTACTAATGCAATGCGTTTAGCAGCCATTAAGGCTGTTGCGGACAAAGCAGCAGATCGTTTAATCCCATTCGTTTCTGCACGCAGCGGCCTGGTAATTTTCAGCCTATTAGCTGCCTTACTGATAACGGCATTCCGATATGGTGACTACTATCTGTTGATAAACAGTCTTAACGATCAACTGACTGCTGAGCAAAACCGAGCAGCGTCTTTGGCTGATGTTCGCGCTAAGGTTGAGGACTATAAAGCGCGTATAGCCGCCATTAACAACCGTGTCCGCATAATTAATGATCTGCGTAGGAGGGAATTGTCTGTTCGTACATCTCTAGATCAGCTAGATCAACGCATACCTAGAGGAGTAATTTTTTCTCTGTTGGAGATTCGTGAAACAGAGATAAAAGTCGATGGCTATGCAGCAGATCGTTCTGAAGTTGTTGAATTTGTAAATCGGCTGGGTAGAAGCTTTGGGTTGTTTGATGAAGTTTTGCCGGTCTATGAAGATAAAATAACCGAGGTTGGTCGCTATTCAATAACCTGCAAATATGTTGGAAACGTACCTCTCAATGACAAACCATTGCCGGAGATACCTACTAATCAACTTCTAGCAAGCGATAAGGAGTAACTATCATGCAACGCCATATTACCAGTCTCATATTTGTAGTGGCTATTATCTCAGTAATCTGGTACGCGTCCAATCAACTCTATTTCAATGCTCAAGCTGGCGAGGTGACACAGCTTAATGCTCGTATTGCCCAGTTGAAAATAGAAAATGATGAAAATGAGCGCTTAAAACAAAACCTTGAACAGCTAGAGCAGAACCTTGCCAATGCTGAGCAAACCTATCAAAAGTTTAAGGTATTTATCCCAACTGAAGCAGCCCTATCAGATGTTCTTGATTGGATTGCTGATCAGGCCAAGGCTCGTAATCTCAAGCTAGAATATTTTAGGCAGATCAACCGCACAAAACGCGATGAATCATTAACAGAGGTCGCGATACAAGTCCAGGTGCTTGGTTATTACGATGCGGTAATCCGTTTTATTGGGGATTTTAACCGTAATGAGCGGATTCTGCTTGTCAATAATGTACAGATAGAACAGCAACAACAACAAACGGCTGTGACCACAGTTAGAGCTACACTAAATTTTTCCGCTTATCTGAACAAAGATAGCTTCAGAACAAATATTGCCACGGGGGGAAACTAATGGATCTCTTAAAAGGTATCTTCAAGCGTCGTAATACTGGTCGTAATAATCAAGATATTAGTGATCGTAGCAACCACAGTGATCTTCCACCAAAGTTTGCTAACGCACTTCCAACTTCGGCATTACGCGCTAGTGGTGAAACTAAAAACGATGAAACAACCACTACCAAGGAAGAGACCTCTCTTGCCAGTGAAGAAAGTTTTGAATGGTCTCTCATTGAGCCTCATGAAACCTCTGTTCAACAGATTACGATAGGTGATTGTGAACCAGCTATCCAGGAACTTATTTTTGACCCAATTCAATTTGACGATGAGGATAACAGTTCGACTAATCGTGAAACCGAAGCTGCCCTGGTAAATGATAAACTGTCATCGACAAGCTCACCATCAGCCAATTCTTATGACTTGGAATGGGTGGATAATTTCTTAGATCAACAACAACTATTTGATCTCAATATTGCAGACGATACTCTTAAACTAATCCCACCTCAGTTTGCCAAAAAACAACTAGTTTTACCGATTGCTAAAGGTACTGGTACAGCAACAGTGGTTTGTGCTAATCAACAAGGACAAAGGGCAGTTGAATATCTATTACGTAGCAGTAATCCTGACCTTAAAATTAGAGTGCTTAACTCATCTGAGGGAGCGCTACGCCTTGTTATTGATAGTTACTATCTCAGACCTAGCTTGTATCAAGAAGAGCGCAACAAAACGTATGAAAAGCTTACTGCCCAGATGCAGGAGGCTGGCTCACAACAACAAGAGCGTCCGACATTAGTTTTTTCTGACTCGCTAAGTTTTTCTAAGGCCCATAGCCCGGCGCGTAGTTATTTAGAGAAACTTTTCTGTGATGCTCACCATTCCAGGGCAACCGATATTCATCTGAAACACTATTTGTTTGACCCTTATAATACTACCCTGCATCGCCAGGTTATCATTGTTGAATTTCGCGTTGATGGCCGCTTGCGTATTGTTAGAGAAGATGACATGCCGCTGGATATGTATAACATGCTTGTCCAGGTTCTTAAAATCCACGCCAAACTTGATCCCAACACAACAAGAGATGATCAAGAGTCCACCTTTAAGGCTCAGGTTCAATATGGGCCTAGAAACTCCACGGTTGAATTTAGAATTAGCCTTATGGTTACTGGCGATGGACGTGGAGAATCAGTCACAATCAGGTTACAAGAGCGCGATAACTTCGAGTTTACTCTCGATAATATCGGCCTATTTACCTGTCACATGGAGATAGTTAATCAGTACTTGATGAACCTGAAGGCTGGCTTAGTCTTAGTTGTCGGTGGTATGGGTAAAGGTAAAAATACTACTCTGATTTGCCTTATCAAAGAGTTCAAAAAACGCTTTCCCTACAAAAAGATATTTATGTTAGAAGATCCAATTGAAGTTGATATTGGGTTAGTTGATCAGATCTCCATAACAAATACTCGCGATGATAAGGGTGTTGTAAAAAAGCGCACCTTCGCAGATTATTTACCCCGCATTTTACGCCGTGATGCTGAAATCATCGCAATAGGTGAAACCAGAGATACTGAACCTGCAATAATGGTTGTTAATGCTGCTATACTTTCGCACCTGGTACTAACCACTCTGCATGCCGAGGATACTATTCAAGCATTAAATAGACTGCGCAACCTCGGCGTAGAGAATTATCAGATTGAATCAACCCTTAAAGTAGTAATTGCGCAACGTCTTGTTAGGCGTATCTGCTCAAAGTGTGACCGTATCCTGGATGACCAGTTGCCTGACATTGGAGAACTTGATGACTACATAAAAATGACCGGCTGGCATGGTGAGATACGCTTTGTCCGTGGTAGTGGCAAACACAATGGTAAAGTTTGCACTGAATGCGATGGCGAGGGGTTTTATGGTCGTGTTGGGGTATTTGAAGTCCTTATCATATCAAATGCAATAAAACGGCTCATCATTTCAAACGCCACAGTTGATGAGATTCGCGCACAAGCCCTCAAAGAGGGATTACGCACCTTATGGTCTGTAGGCCTCGAACTGGCGTTAAAAGGCGACACCACGCTTGGAGAAGTTTTTGAAAACATCGTCAATGGTCGCCTTGATCCTGAGTTAGAAGGTATCGGAATTAAAGGAATTTATTAATTGGAGGTTGATGGCATGGCTACAGTTGCAACACATATCGATACTCACCAGACGAATAACAATGTCGATTATAACCTTAAACTCACTGATGAAGAGTTGCTCGATTTTACTGAAGAGTTTCGGGATATGTATGAGGCTGGAATCTATCTGGTGCCTATGTTACGTGATATTGAACGTGCAACACCAAACAAAGGCTTCTCCATTGTCCTTTCCGCTATTGCTGATTCTGTACAAAATGGTGTTGAGTTTTCACAGGCGCTGACAAAATTCCCTCAAATATTTGAGCCTTACTATATTGCCCTGATTAAAGCAGCGGAAACCTCTGGTAGATGGACTAAAAGCCATTCAGATAATGGTGAAAGTCAAGAAGGTATTCTGGATCTGTTGATTGCTTATATTGAGCGGCGTCAGCAGGTCAAGCAACGTATAAAGGCGGGTCTGCTCTATCCAGCAATTGTTGCCGGGTTGGCTATCATTGCCATAGCGATCTTTGCATTCTGGATACTCCCTGCCCTTGGCCAGATATTTGAGGCGCTGGGCCCTGGTAGTCAGGGCACGATAGGCAGCGCAATGTTCTACTTTGGTAATTTGGTTATCAACTACTGGTATCTCTTTCCCATCGCTGGAATAGCCATTGTAGCAGGGATTTATTACTACTTTACCACTGATAGCGGTAAACGACTCTGGAATCACTGGCAATTGCGATTAAAAGTGATTGGGCCAATATTCCAGATGATGTACCTTGCCGAAGCCTGCTGGTTAATGAGCACACTATTCTCTGCTGGACTGACTCCACAAGTGGCGCTGGGAGTAGTGAGGGGATCTGTTCGCAATACTGAAATAGCTGCAGCGATCAATCACGCTGCCGATCTCCTTCATGATGGGGTTCCATTCTGTGATGCTCTGAAAAAATCCCATCCAATATTTGATGGTTATACCTATCAAGTTTTATTAGTGGGACAGAAAACTGGCAATCTGGCAAGTTCATTGCAACTGCATGGTGAGAGATCCTTCAAAAAGCTTGATCGCAAAATCGATATGGCGCTGAGAAAACTTGAACCTGCATTGATTGGCCTTGCCGGAATTTTAGTAGGGATTTTGGTAATAGGCTTTTATAGCAGTATTGGTGAGGCAATAGGTAGATTGTCCAACAGATAGGTTTACGGGGAGGTGATCTGTGAGAACGAGTGCAGGATATTCATTGGTAGAGCTAATTATTGTTGTGGTTATAATAGTAATAGCGACAACAGCAATAGCAATTAATTTTAGCAGCTCCACAACTGCGGCTAGCATTGACTCTGTAGCAGCTCAGGTACAAGCAAGTATTGATGCAGCTCGGCGCGCAGCCCTTTCTGGCTCTACAAATACGGCCATCTATAAGTTTGATCTCGATAAAGCTCTAGCTTCTAATACTGCTGGTACTACGCTAACGGATCGTGCCCCTATTGCTAATGACAACTGTGCTGGTACATGTGGCAGTGGGTTGAGTTCAATCTGCATAGATGGTCAGAAGTATTGCTACAGAGCAGGAAAGGTCATTACGTTTGAACAGTTCTCAGGCCGAGTTGCTGACAGATTATTGCATGCTGTGTTCATTGAGAATAAATACCGCAAATTTGTGATCCTCATTAGCCCTGAAGGTAAGATGGATATTGCCGAATTATTTAACGGAGTCTGGAAGCGACGAATTAGCCTGGAACAACCTGGTGGGGCTGAAGAAAAGCAAGATAGAAGTCCCATTAATTCTTATACCACTTCCCTTCAATTTTACCATCAATCTCAAATAGCAATCGGCATAGATGAAAGGCAGCATCGGGATTCGGTTTTGTACTGCCTGCTTCCCAACGCTGGTAGTTTCTTAGATCAGCACCAATACGATCAGCAAACTCTTTTTGAGTCCATCTCCCACGTTCACGGAGATAGCGACAGACAGCAGGAAAATCTATTTCAGGTAGTTTACGGCGCATGAGCCGATTATAAGAAAGTTTTACTTATGAAGCTATTAGAAATTCCATATAGTATATTTAACAATATGAGCCGAGTTAACTATAAGAATTAAAAAGTTAGATATTGATAAATCGGCTTATGAGCCGTATAATTTGAAATCTATTAACCTGGAGAAATAAATAATGAAAAACCGGGATCTGGCTAATCTTGATTCACAGCGAGGAATTACCTTGTTGGAACTTGCTGTTGCCATTTTGCTGCTCACCATTCTAGTAGCAGCCTGGCTCGGATTTGTCCATCAAACAATTGTCAGCGGTCGATTCTCGCAAAAACTGGCTGATGTGAACGCACTTACTTTCGATCAAGCAGGAAGATTAATAAAAGATGCTGACAATCTTGTTCTACAAGTACCAGACGGTCAGCAATCAATAGGCTCTATTGCTCCAGCAGACCCTATTCCATCTTATTTTGATTTACTAGATGAGAATGGAAAACCGATCAATGGTAGAGCTGATGATAAAGGATCCGATGAGCCGCCCGACGATGGGTTTGAAGGTGGCCCAGGTGGTCATAGTGGAGGCCCTCGCGGTGGTAGTAATAGTGGCACACCTGTAGCTAAATTTGTTCGTCAATGGTTGGTTGTCAAAAATCTTCCAGGCACTGGAGATGTCGCTGTATTTGTTTCCGTTAAATACCTCCAGACTAATCAGATATTGCGAATATCAAGAGCATCAAGAGTCGATGGAATAGTTATTCAAGAATAGGGGAGGCTGCCTATGTCTAAGTATCGAGCAAATGAGTGTGGGTTAACATTGTTAGAGTTGATAGTAGTTTTACTTGTCGCAGCCATCGTTTTCGCGGCGGCATCAGGCAGCTACTATCAGGTACTGAGAGTTGATCGGAGGCAACAGAAGGTAGTTGCGCTTGAGCAAGAAATTCTCTCCATTCAGCAAAGTTTAGATGAGCCGCTTACTACTCAAGTGGGGCGAGATTATGGTTACTATGCAGAAAATGAGTATGGTATTCCCAAGCTACCAGCCAATGGGGCCATACAAGGTGAGCGGGAAACAATTCCTATACAGATGTATCCAGCTACTCCATTCAAAGTAGGTGGCTATGATGCCATTACTGTGATGGTTGATGAAAGAGAAAAAGGTCTCAACGAGATGCCTCGGTTGATGCTGGCTGAGCCAAGCACTGACATGGGCGCTGAAGGTGTGGCCAGGGTAGTTTCACCAGATCTAAGCGGAACAGTTCCACCAGGCGGTGGTAAAGGCGGTGGTGGTGGAATAGGTAAAGTTGATGATGATCCCAATAGCGGCAAAGGTGGTGGGCTTCCAGGTGGTGGTAAAGGTGGCGGTGGGATAACAATACCACCAGGATTGTTCAATGTTGGAGATCTGTTTCTGCTAGTTGGAACTCCTGCATTACGCGGCAGAGGTGCGGTAGTGGGGCCATTGCCAATTGTCTCTCGCCTGGTTCGTCTAACAGCAATACCGAGTGTTGTGACACTAAGCAATCCCACACGCGTTGTTATCGAATTGCGGTATAACCTTTGTGAAGCTGGTAATTGTGGTGCTCAACTACCATATATGACAAACACCACCACTACTAAACAGTTCGCCGCTGGTAGTACATTAATCCCGATCAATCTGCAGCACTTCCACGTTATCGAACAGGACAATCGCAAACTGTTAATGCGCAATGTTGGCGGGAGCATCATCCCTGATAGCAGCTCTGGTCAACTGCAGTTTCGCATGGTAGGCGGTACTGAAAGTATCATAGGTGAGGTCGATATTTTCTCAATCAGCTATCTGCTAGCAGATGGTCGTGAACTACCTACCCCTGAAACACCATTGGTAGATTGGCTAGGTCAGGTTAATGCAGTGAGGATCAAGTTAACGAAGTCTGCATATGCTGAGTCAACGCGAGAGACAATCAAGCGTGAGGCGGTCGTAACTTATCCATTTGGGATTCGTGCAATTCAATAGGAGGAAATTATGCGAAAAGTGTTTTACAATAAGCGGAGTGATGGTCACGGAGGGTATGTGCTCATTATGGCAGTATTTTTATTATTTGTGTTAAGTGTTGTAACTACAGTACCTATCGCCTTGCGAACCAGTATGGTATTGGTAGATTATAGAATACTGGAGTCCATCAGGCGGGCCAGAAACATGAGCATAGCTTCACTCAGTATGATCAGGTCATCCATTGATGAGCAGATGTACAATCAACTACAGACAAAGTTGCGTGATCATCTACGCCAGGCTCAGTTAGCACGTCAGGGTAAAGGTAGTTATCCATGTCAAGATATGATCAATGCTGAAGGGGAGATCAGCCAAGCTTGGAGCATCTGCGATCCGGTTCATTTTCTGGATGGACTGCAAGGTGCGCAAAATCAAACGCTTGATGATATTGGTACTCTAAGGCGATTGATCACTAATCCAGAGTTGTTCAGAACGCCTGATTGGGAAGCAGTAGAGAGGCAGACTTGGAACAGGTTTGATTATACGTTGAAACCAGTGTTTGTTACGCAGAAGTTGGTTTCAGCAGGCACTCCACGCAGAGGCAGTTTCCCTCCTCGGCCACGCATTGAACAATATAGGTTTAATATTAAGGCTGACCTTATTATGACCGTCTATGATGGTGTTCGCTATAGAATGGTCGCTTATTACGACGTCATTGTAAGTATGGCGTCATATGACGAATCCATTCTATGTGGCGGCGGTGGAAGATTGAATCCGGGATTTGCCCCTCCTGGACGCGCAGTTGCGATTGCATATTGTGAATCAGACCCAACTATTCCTGCATTCGATCCTGCTTGCAAAAAAGTTGGATTATGTACTGCTAGTGAGGGCTGCTATCAAAGTTTTTGCCAACAAAACCAACCGGGAAAAAAGCCTGATGACTGTAAAATTCAAGGTGAGGCGAATTGTGAGCCGCAGGACGGCATGATTGTTGGCTGTTCAATAAATGTGAATGGTACACCAGCACAATATTTTGGTACTACTACTAAGAAAACCTATGCCTCGAATGGATGTGCATCATTAGGCGCAAATTCAAATGGGGGTTTTATCTGGAGCACAGCCATTAGAATTGTATCGTTCGGGGCGGCTTATGATTAGGGCCGTTTGTTTGCTAGAAGTCATAGTTGGCATAGTAAAATTCTAGCTTAAAGTAGACAGCAGGAGCGTGGCAAATGCTTAAGAGAGTCTTTTTAACTTTTGCAATCTTGTTGCTGACAAATCTGTCAGCTCTTGGACAGGTTGATAAGCCCATGATCTATGTCTGTTTTGATCGCGGGTTCAACCGTGATGATCCGAATGATGCTTTAATTATGCTTGATGGTATGACATTGCAAGAGATTGGACGTATTCCAATTGAAAATGGACGTCCATTTGATATGGCTATACGCAATGATAAAAAGACAGCATTTGTAACTTGTGCACCTGCAGATAACTTTGGTTTGGCAGTGATTGATTTAAACCAACAAAAAGAAATCCGAAGGATGTTTGTAGGTACTTTCCTGTTTGGAGTCGAAATAGGCCCAAAAGGAATAGTTTATGTTTTAGCCGAACCAGGGCAATTAATTTTAATTAACCCTCAATCCTTTCAACCCATTCAGACGGTAAATTTGCCAAATGATCCTCTATCAATTGTTTTCAGCAAAGACGAAAAAAGAGCCTATGTTATAGCTCAGGGCGGTATTGGAAGTATTCCTGAATTGCTAGTTTTAGATCTAACAAATAACTTCAAAATAATAAAGTCCATTTCTGTTCCAGGAGCTGGAATTGCCAGCAATGGACAAATATTATCCCCAGACGAGCGTCGTCTTTATATTGCTGGTAACAATGTTATAGCTGTTTTTGACACTGAGAGATTGGAAGTGATAAAGACATTGCCAGGGACTTCATCCACTGATGCTGTACAACTCAGTCGTGATGGTAAAACTCTCTACGCTACGGGACCTGGACTGATAGCCATTGATACGGATTCAGGCGCAATAATTAAGAGTTTTGAAATGGTAGATGGCGCAAATCAGTTCTTAGCATTAAGCCCAGATGGGAATTTATTATACATCAATGACTTGATCAGAACATTTTTTTCAATAATTGATATAAGAAAAAATGAGTTTATAGGATTTGGTAGATTTGAAACTTCTTTTGAAGGACTAGGCAATGGTATCGCAGTAACTGGTGATTTCTCCATTGGTATACCACCAACCATACAAGTTATTTCTCCTCAACTAAGTGAAATCGTACAACGCGGCAAGCCATTCACAATACGTTGGCAAACTACTAACGGTGGTTTTATTATAGGTAAACACATATTAGAGATATCAACTGATGGTGGACAGAACTTTAACACTATTTTATTTGCTGATAACTTGCGTGGAACAGCACAAGAATTTCAATGGAATGTACCTAATCAAATAATATCTAGCGCACAAATCCGTATCACTGCATTTGATGTAGGTGGACGTATAGGTACTAAAACAAGTGAAACCTTCAGCATTGGTGACCGTCCACCTGATCCTATCGATAATCAACCTCCTACTGTGCGATTCCTTAATCCACTTGGAGGTGAGCGCTTTAATCAGGGCGATAATCTAACGATCACTTGGTCATCATCT
>JBFLVQ010000131.1:0-16478 GCA_040758525.1 Acidobacteriota bacterium | reverse complement strand
TATCTCTCTACTTGATATCTTTGATGATTTCAAGCAGCGCAAAGATATATATGATGCGCTAATCTCATTTGAAGAGCCAGCCTGCACAGCACCATTGCGCACTTGGGCGCAGAAGAAACGTAAGAATCTCAGTAAAGAGGATATTACTGCGATTAATAAAGTGCTCAAGGAGTTCAATGAGTCCCCATTGGATAAAGCATAAGAGAGGATTAATCTATGAAGAAGACCGAACCGACCAAGAAATCTGATGTTCTCCGCGAACCAGCGGAGACTCTCTTCAAGCATGAACTAGAAGCTCTGGCAGCAGTTGATAAGTATGAGTGTCCGCCAGGTTGGAAACTTTCACCTCGTGCCGTGCTTACTTATGTATTAGGTGGTAAGGCGAATGATGTGGAGATCACGCCCAAGTACCTAGGTGCCCCAAGACTAGTCGAGATTGCTATTGCTACTCTCGCTACCGATCGTGCATTACTACTAATAGGGGAACCTGGCACAGCAAAGTCATGGCTTTCTGAACATCTTGCTGCTGCTATCTCAGGTAATTCGCAGATGCTAATACAGGGTACGGCTGGCACTACTGAGGAGCAGATACGTTATAGTTGGAACTATGCGCTACTGCTAGCCGAAGGACCATCGCCACGCGCACTTGTGCCATCGCCAGTCTATCGTGCTCTTGAAGAAGGCAGGCTGGTACGTTTTGAGGAGATCACTCGTTGCCCTTCGGAAGTTCAAGACGCACTGATCACACTGCTTTCTGAGAAGGTATTAAGCGTGCCGGAGTTGGGTACACATGTACAGGCAAGGCGCGGTTTCAATATTATTGGTACAGCTAATACACGCGATCGTGGTGTTAATGATATGTCTGCCGCGCTTAAACGACGTTTCAATCTAGTAGTGTTACCAGTACCAACAGATCTTGATACTGAGATACAGATTGTTGAGAAACGTGTACGAGAGATCGGTACACACCTTAGGTTACCTGCTTCTCCACCTAGCACTGAAGCAGTACGTAAGATTGTGCAGATCTTCCAAGAACTACGACGTGGACAGACAATCGATGGCAAGCAGAAGTTGAAAAGCCCTTCAGGAGTACTCTCTACTGCAGAGGCGATCTCGGTTCTAGGCAATGGTATGTCACTGGCAGGCCATTTTAGTGATGGACAAATATCGGATCGTGATCTTGCTGCTGGTCTGCTGGGTGCAGTCGTCAAAGAAGATAGTCGTGATGAAGCGATCTTTGTCGAATATTTAGAGAATGTAATGAAAAAGCGTGGTAGTGAATGGAAGGAACTTTACCAAGCCTGCAAAGAGCTAGTTTAAATTGTGTAGTAATGGCGCATCCGAAAGGGTGCAAGGAGATTAATCGTGGGCAAGAAACAGAGTGCAGGAGTACCTGCGAGCGGCCCGCTCGCACAGATATTTGGAGTACGCCACCTATCACCAGCAGGGGCATGGCACCTACAACGGTTTATCGAGCAGATCGATCCTACTGCGATTCTGATTGAAGGCCCTAGTGATGCTACAGATCTGCTCAAGCCCCTTGTACACGAAAAGACTCGTCCACCTGTGGCGGTACTCGCCTTTACTAAGCAGCGCCCAGTACGTTCAATCCTTTATCCATTGGCAGCTTATTCACCAGAATGGATTGCCCTCACTACTGGGCTACGTAAGAAGAGGCTGGTACGTTTTATCGACCTGCCAGCCGCTGTCTTTCTAGCTCTGCATAATGTAGAAACAATTAAACCAGATGCGACTGAGTTAGCCCCTACAACAGGTGATACACAGGCTTACTTAGACGACCCCTATGAACAGATTGCCTGGCTGGCTGGCGATCCAGATCATGATACCTGGTGGGAACGCAATTTTGAGCATCTCACTGCAGATGCAGCCTATCGTGAGGCAATCTGTGAGTTTGGGCGTGGTCTACGTGAATTGCCTAGTCAATCTGCGCGTCGTGATCAAGAGACATTAATCCGTGAGGCTTATATGCGCCGTGCCATTCGTGAAGTGATCGACGCCGGCCATGATCCTCAGCGTATTGTAGTAGTATGTGGCGCATTCCATATGCCTGTGCTATTAAGTGAACTACCGCCAATGACAGATGCAGAACTAAAGGAGCTGCCTAAAGCAGAGACATCTCTCACACTAATGCCATATAGCTACTATCGCCTAAGCGCACAATCTGGGTATGGCGCCGGCAATCATGCGCCCCGCTACTTCCAATTACTATGGGAAGAGCTTTCTGCTGATACATTGCTGCGTCTGCCAACACGCTATACTACAGAGATGGCAATGGCGCTACGCCGCAATGGTCTAGTACGATCAAGCGCAGAAGTAATTGAAGCCGTACGGCTGGCGCATACATTGGCAGCGCTAGGGGGAGCAAGCGCGCCAACTTTGAGAGACCTGCGCGATGCTGCTACCACTTGTCTAGCAGGTGGCGATAGTAATGTACTTGCACGTCTACTCTCTGATATCGAGATAGGTGATGAGATCGGTAGATTGCCAGAACGGGTTTCTCGTACCTCAATTCAAGATGACTTCTATCATTTGGTAGCAGCATTAAGGCTAGAAGAATATCTTAAGGATAAAACACAGATTGTCAAAGGCCATACAGGCAAGCCCTGGCTTGATCGCCGTCTAAACCGCTTTGTTAAGACTGAAGATGCTGCAGTTCGTGACCGCCGACGCTCAATCTTCTTCCATAGACTGCAACTACTTGGTATAGGATTCGTGAAAGATGTCACTTCTAAAGAGGACCGTGCTGAGAGTACTTACAAAGAGGTTTGGGAAGCGCGCTGGACACCAGAATGTGAGATTAGTTTGGTAGAGAACGCATTGATTGGTGATACTGTGGAGACAGCAGCAGTATTGGTGTTACGTGAAAAACTGGAAGCGGAAACGGCTGTAGGTACGGCTGCTACATTAGCACATCAGGCTGTTGATTGCGATCTTAAAGATGCTATGCAGGCAGCACTTGAGCGTGTGCAAGCATTAGCAATTGACGATACCAGTTTTATATCTATTGCTAATGCGGTATATGAACTTGCTGCCTTGGTACGTTATAAGGATGTCACTGAGATTGATGTTGAACCACTCAAGCCACTGGTAGCTCAACTCTTCCTACGTGCTGCGCTACTTGCCCATTCAGCTACTAAGTGTGATGATGAGGCAGCGCGTGCGACCAGTCAGGCAATGGAGCAGATACATTTTGTCGCGTTTCTAGAAGGCTGGGAAGATACTGATCAGCAGACCCCGCTACTAGCGATTGATCGTTGGATTGCTGCGCTTAATGCAATTGCTGATGACAATATCTGCAATCCATATCTTTGTGGACTGGCAGCCGCATTATTATTAGAAAGGGGATTAATGAATGATGAAGCACTAGAGCGACGTGTAGCGCAACGTATCTCGCCAGGTATGGATGTAGCGGCAGGCGCAGGCTACTTTGAAGGGCTTGCATCACGTAACCATATGGCGCTGCTTTCTCGTAAGCAACTATGGTTAGCCATGTCAGACTTTATTGAGAGCCTTGATGATGGCGCCTTCTTACGAGCCGTAGCAGGATTACGCCGCGCGTTTGCCAGTTTCACAATTGGTGAGACTCGCCGACTCGCTACAGTGCTTGCAGAAATTTGGCAGGGTGATGCTACCGTATTGACACAAGCCGTAGAGACAAAATTAGATGCACAAGAATTAGAAAAACTGGCGGAAGAGTTGGGTGATCTAGGCGATCTAGGATTATAGATAGGAGCATGAAGCGATGAGTCAAACCGTTAAATTTGATCGTTACCAACGCTGGCGATTGATTCTTGGTAAAAGAGTCGATGAGCAGATGGGTAAATGCCGTGGTGGTAGCCAGTCGCTGCTTTCACAAGAGATGTCAGAGATAGATGGAGCGCTAGGTGCGCTTTACGATATTGAGGAAGAAGCACCTGAAGAGAAGAAATCA
Organism: Acidobacteriota bacterium; assembly: GCA_040758525.1. Lineage (GTDB taxonomy): Bacteria > Acidobacteriota > Blastocatellia > Chloracidobacteriales > JADJPF01 > JBFLVQ01. Next base: position 12,526 of record JBFLVQ010000131.1, on the reverse strand, counting down.
AAGAAGCGTAGCGCTGGATTAGGGGCAGGATCAGGCAAACTGGCACGTTGGCTGGGTGATATACGCAAATATTTTGAACAGGATGTTGTTGTGATGATCCAGCAAGATGCAATTGAGCGCAAAGGATTAAAGCAACTTCTTTTCGAGCCAGAACTGCTTAGTCAGGTGACTCCCTCAGTTGAGCTAGTTGGTACACTGCTTTCGCTCAAAGGAATGATTCCAGATCAGACTAAAGAGACTGCGCGTATGGTTGTTAATGCAGTTGTTGAAGAGATCAAAAAGCGGTTACAGGCTGAAATTGAACGAGCTGTGCGTGGCGCATTAGACCGCTCGCGCCATCAACCCCTTGCTAGCTTGCCTAATCTTGATTGGAAACGCACGATCCAGACAAACTTAAAGAATTATCTACCAGAACGACGTGTGATTGTGCCAGAGCGTTTTCACTTCTTTGCTAGGCAACATAGACGGCGTGAATGGAATGTAATTGTCTGTATGGATCAATCCGGGTCAATGGCCGAGAGTGTTGTTTATGGCTCAGTGATGGGATCGATCTTTGCCAGTATTCCTGCACTAGAAACACATGTGATCGCCTTTGACACGGAGGTAGTAGATCTGACAGAGGTTTGTACTGATCCTATCGATCTTCTCTTCGGTGTGCAATTGGGTGGCGGTACTGATATCAATCGTGCTGTCGGTTATTGTCAAAAGCTGGTGCGTGATCCACAGAAGACACTCTTTATTCTACTCACAGATCTATATGAAGGCGGTAACGCCAGCGAGCTAGTGCGACGTATGGAAGATATGGTTGCTAGTGGTACACGTGCGCTCTGTATGCTGGCATTGAGCGATTCTGGTGTGCCTAGCTATGATGAGTCGCTTGCCAAACGTTTACGCAATGTTGGTGTGCCCTGTTTTGGCTGTACTCCTAAAGTATTGCCGGAAGTGCTAGAGGCAATGCTACGAGGGCATAATTTGGAAACAGTGATAGCAAAATACAACACAAAACCATAGAGATCTCTATGGATTCTGTACTTATCTAATTATTCGTTATTAACTGGTAATCTACCCTGATGAGATGCACGGTTGTTTGGATGACTACCTGCGCGCACACGCTCACGCATTAGACGCTGCCAACCAGTAGTAGGTAGCGCAGTCTCCTCGAATTGTTGACCGAGTGCTTCCTTAAGTGTCTCGCCTCCTGCCTGACGCGTCTTGAAGTAGAGCATTGCAAATGTAATGGCAAAAAGCGGATTAATAAGGATGCCAAAGACAAGCGCAAGCACTTCTGATAGATGTTCAGATGGTCTACCCTGTAAGAATGGGATCAACTTGACCTGCATTTTAGCAAGGATACCTGCTAAGTTGCCGCGCAGTACAGCATCGAGTATCAAGACAGTTAATACCGTGCGACGTAATCGACCTACCAGCTCTTTTGAGCGTTGTAGTGCCTTACGGCCCTGCAATCCTTCCATCATTACTACAGGAGCATAGAGCGAATAGTGAAAGTAAGCCTTCAAACCAGGGATTACCAGCAGAAACAGTCGGCCTATGTAAGATATGTAGAAGCGTATTGTTGTAGTAGCAAAAGCACGCAAACGTTTTCTTAGTACGGAAAAGACTGGACGAATCAGCACTGTGCGTAATGGAGTCACTAATAACTGTGCCACCACAGGCACAAATGCGCCAGCATTTACAGCCGTGGCAAACAGACCAGTTAGTACTGTCAACAATCCTAGCCAAACATTGACAATATCACCGAACAGTTCAGGCAAAATACCTAGTTTCATTTGTGCTGCATTAATCATCTTTGTCACACTTACAAAAATCATTGGTAAGTGGCCAATCAATGAGATGCGTAGAAAAGTGGAGAAATGCTCGCTGTAGAGTGCAATCGCCTGACGCAGAATTGCCCCAGAGCCTTCGGCATTAGCACGCAGTGCATTGGCAAAGGCGGCTGCGCTTACAGGCCGCTCAGCAGGATTTTTTGCCAGTGCTGACATAACTAGCGCTGCTACCGATTTTGGCAAGTTTGGGCATAGCTGTTTAAGAGGTGGTGGCGGCGCCTGCATATGCTGTGCCACTAGTGTATGCATATTTCCTTGAAAGGGGGTCTGACCAGCTAACATCTGATAAGTGATTACCCCCAAGGAATAGATATCTGTGCGTGGACCAAGCATTTCACCACGACACTGTTCCGGCGACATATAGAGAGGTGTGCCTAGTACTGAGCCCACTCTGGTAAGCTCACCGGCTGTGAGGTGATCACTGTTATCCTTGACGGTTGAGTTGTTATTAAGATCAAGAGTCCTACGATCTTTAGCAATAACAGACGGTTGTACTTGTGTAGCGGCCTCGCGAAAATCACCACCCGGAGGTGGCTGTATCGCAGTGATTACAGACAGAGTCGATGCTTCCGAGTTGGCTGTAGTATCAACAGGCAGGTTAGTTGGTAACGGGTTAGCAGAAAAGTTGGATGTCGCGGTATCACCTAATTTGGCAAGGCCGAAATCAAGCACTTTAATTGTGTAGCCGCCACGTCGATTTGGCTTGAGCCAGATATTATCAGGTTTGAGATCGCGATGGATGATCCCTTGCTGATGTGCTTCATCAATTGCTGAGCAGATCTGTTCAACAATATCAACAACCCATTTGATAGGTAGATGGCCTTCTTCCTTAAGCACTTCGCTAAGGGAGCAGCCATCTAAATATTCCATTGCTAGATAGGCAATCTGTTCTTCGCCTACACGTGTAAAGCCAAAATCAGTAACATTGACGACATTAGGGTGACGTAAACGACCGGCTGCTTCCGCCTCGCGCTTGAATCGTTCGACAAACTCCGTGTTGGCCATGAATTGTGGCCGGATTACCTTAACAGCTACAGGCCGCTGTGTACCTAGATGTGTGGCTAGATAGACTGCACCCATCCCGCCCTGTCCTAGTTGCTCGTCTATACGATACTTATCGTCAAGAACCTGCCCTGTCAGGTCTGCCAAACTAGGCATATAATCCGTCCACTCCTTCTTTTCCTATGCCTTTTAAGTATTATTGCTTCCCATAATCTTTGCAAGCTCTTTGCCAGTATGAATACCGGAATGCCTAGTAGCTAGATTTAACGTTTTATTTGCTTACCGATAATCCAATTATAGAGTGTTGGCAGAATCAGTAGTGTTAGCAATGTTGAGGTAATCAGGCCACCGATTACTACTGTTGCTAATGGGCGTTGCACCTCTGCCCCGGCAGATGTTGCCAGTGCCATTGGAATAAATCCCAAACTAGCGACTAATGCTGTCATCAAGACTGGACGTAGACGCATCTCAGCGCCGAGTTTTACCGCCTTTTCTACAGACACTTCTTGCTGGTGTAATCGGTTAATAGCACTCACCATTACCAAGCCATTAAGTACGGCAACACCAAATAAGGCGATAAAACCTACCCCCGCTGAGATTGAGAAAGGCATACCTCTTATAGCAAGTGCTAGGATTCCTCCTACCGCTGCGAAAGGTATGCCTGTATAAATAATTAATGCCTGTTTAACGCAACCGAAACTTGTATAGAGCAAGACAAAAATAAGCAACAGTGCTATTGGCACTAGCAACATTAAACGAGCCGATGCGCGTTGCAGATTCTCAAACTGCCCGCCCCAGGTTAAGTAATATCCAGCCGGTAGTTCAACATTCTTTTCAATCTCTGCCTGTGCTTCCTTAACAAAACTGCCAATATCGCGACCACGTACATTCACCTCAACTACAATACGACGATGCGCATCTTCTCTCGATATCTGTGCTGGCCCTGCAATAATGGAGATATCAGCCAATTGCGAGAGCGGTATGTGTGCACCATTAGCGGTGGCAATCGGTAGGTTCTTTATTGTTTCTAAATTACGACTGGCTGCATCGGTCAGTCGCACAACCAGACTAAAACGCTGATCGCCTTGATAAACCTGGCCGGCTGGCTTACCAGCAACAATGGATTCTACCAGATTATTTACATCCTCGACATTTATCCCATAGCGAGCTATTGCAGCACGATCAGGTTTAATCTGTAGCTGTGGCAGACCAGATATCTGTTCGACCTTAACATCCTCTGCACCACCTACTCTGCTTACTATTCGGCTTATCTGATCAGCCTTCTTTTTCAGTGTGTTAAGATCATCACCAAATAGTTTTATTGCTACATCTGAGCGTACACCAGAGATAAGTTCTGCCACACGCAGCTCAATAGGTTGAGAAAATCCAAAAACTGCCCCGGGAATACCACTCTCCAATGTTTTTGACATCTTCTCAATAAGTTCATCTTTGCTAGCTGCGCTTGTCCATTGGGAGGGTTCTTTTAATGCAATATAGATATCTCCCGAATCTATACTCATTGGATCAGTAGCAACTTCAGCTCTACCGATCTTTGTCACTACCTTAGTAACTTCTGGAAACTTACGTAGTATCCGTTCAACTTCAGAATATGTATTGATCGATTGTGTAAGCGAGACGCTAGGCAGTAATCGCGCTTCGATTGCCAGTGCGCCTTCATCAAGACGCGGGATAAACTCTGCGCCCAACAAAGGAAATAGACTACCGCTTAATATCACCAGCCCAGTGGCAATAGCTAACGCCTGTCGGTGATATTTCATAACAAATGCCAGTATTGGTTGATACCAATGTTTGACCAGCCGAATAATAGGGCTTTCTCTTTCTGCTATATGTCCACGCAGCATAAAAGTCATCACCGCAGGCACAAATGTAAGAGAGAGAATTAGTGAGCCGATAAGAGCAAACCCTACTGTGAGAGCCATTGGCTTAAACATCTTACCTTCAATACCGGTTAAGCTAAGCAGCGGTAGGTAGACAATAATAATGATAAGCTCACCAAACATAGTGGCACGACGGACTTCTGCAGATGAATCTATTACCATCTGTTGCAATTCAATGTTAGTCAAATTACGACCCAGTACGTGTTGTCTTTCCGCAATACGTCGTACTGCATTCTCAACCATAATGACGGCGCCATCAACAATTAAGCCAAAATCGATAGCGCCCAGACTCATTAGATTGCCAGAAACTTTGAAAATAACCATACAGATTGCTGCAATCAGCATAGAGAGGGGAATTATCAAAGAGACCAGCAGTGCGCCGCGCCAATTGCCTAGTAGCAGAATTAGCACACCAATAACAATTAGCGCACCTTCAACAAGATTCGTTGTTACAGTAGCAATGGTGCGGTCAACAAGCTCTGTGCGGTCATAAAATGGAATAAGCTCGACACCTTTAGGAAGAGTCTTTTTAATCTGCTCAATACGCTTTTTGACTCGCTCTACCACACTACGAGAGTTTTCACCTTTTAGCATTAGGGCAATGCCAGCCACTATCTCTCCTTCACCATCTGCGGTAACTGCTCCTTGGCGTACCGCAGAGCCAATGACAATATCGCCTAGATCACGTACGTAGATCGGTACACCTTCAGGGCGCGTCTGCACTACAATATTAGCAATATCATCAAGAGAAGAGACCAGTCCAATACTGCGCAGTAGATACTGTTCTGCGCCATGCTCAATATAGGCACCACCTACATTCTCATTATTGCGTGTGACTGCCTCCATTACATCACGTAGTGAAAGTCTGTAGGCTTGTAGTTTGATAGGATCAAGTCGCACTTGATACTGTTTTTCCAGTCCACCGAAACTGTTTACCTCAGCAATACCCGACACTCCTAAAAGTTGTCGCCGCACAATCCAATCCTGAATTGTGCGCAGTGCCGTTGGATCATAGCCATTGCCTTTTAATTCATATTGATAAATCTCTCCTAGCCCGGTCGAAATCGGCCCCATTTCCGGTGAGCCAATATTGGCAGGGATCTGTTCACGCGCTTGTGATAACCTCTCCAGGACAAGCTGACGGGCAAAATAGATATCAACAGAGTCATAAAAGACTATTGTAACCGCAGATAATCCAAACTTAGAGACAGAACGAATCTGCTCAACTCCCGGCAGACCGCTCATCGCTACTTCTACAGGAAAGGTTATCTGGCGCTCTACCTCAAGAGGAGGTAGCGCCGCTGCCGCTGTCAATATCTGTACCTGTACATTGGTCACATCTGGTACAGCATCGATAGGTAGATGATGCAGACTGTAGAGTCCGATAATTATTAAAATTGCCACCATCATTGCGATAAGGAGGCGATGGGATACAGAGAAACGGATAATCGCGTTGATCATTAGTGATGATCCTCCTCCAATTCGCCTCTTAGCAGCTGACCTTTGAGAGTAAAGCTTCCTTTTGTTACTACACGTTCGCCTGGCGATAATCCATTAACAATCCGACGATATCCATTCACTAAACTGCCTAACTCTACATTACGCACCTCAAAGTTCCCTGATCGATCTTGTTTGGGAATAAAGACTACTGTCCGTGTATCAATACGTTGTACTGCCTCTTCTGGAATCACTAACTCTTCACCTTTGGCTTCAGCACCTTCCACGTTAGGAAAGTCAACTTCAACAAACATACCAATTTTAAGCTGCTCATTAACATTACTGACCTCAATACGTACTGGCACTGTCCGTGTCTCTTCGTTTAGCAACGGATTGATATAAGTAACATAGCCAGAAATGGATGATTCTGTTAACGCAGCAGCACGAATATTTGCCTGAGTGCCCACGCGCAGATGTTTAATCTGGCTTTCTGGAATATTAGCAATGACCCAGACGGTCGAGAGGTTGGCAATAGTAAATAGAGCTTTGCCAGCCTCTATTCCGGCGCCTGCATTTACCAATCTTTCTATAACAGTACCTGAGATAGGCGCACGTAGAGGGACAATAGCAGTATTGTGATCATGATCATCCTGTTCACCTCGTCCGACTATAGATACGCCGTATGCAAGCAGTTCATCCCTAATATGTGTAACATCGACCCTGGCTGTTTCCACTTCTGCTTTGGATTCCTGTATTTCGCGATTAAGGGCAATATTGCTGTGAAACTCATATTCTGCCTTGGCGGTTTGGAATGCGGCTTCGGCGGCAATTAAATCTTTAGCAGCGCCAGCGCCCAATTCAACTATTCGGCGAATGCGTCGCAGGGTTGTCTCGGTCTCATCTAGCTTGGCTTTTGCAGTTAGTACGGCAACACGGTTTTCACTACGTTGAACACGCTGCAGGTTACGCTCAGCTAACGCTAGGCGCGTTTCCGCTTCATGCAACTTGCCATGCATTTGCGCTATTTGAGGGCTGGCAATCACGGCAAGTATAGTTCCAGCCTTCACCCAGTCACCCAGTTGAACATTCACCCGCTCAGTACGGCCAGAAATAAGCGGCGTCGCCTGCTGTATCTGTTGTTGGTTAGCCTGCACAGTACCGGTCACCAGTAGCGTAGTAACAATTGGCTGGCTACCTACCTCAACAGTCTCAATACTAGCGCTCGATAGCGCTTCAGGCGATAGTGTTACTTGATCGATTACCCCTTCTCTTTCATGTTCATGCCTGTTCTGGTCTATGGCGGGCTCACGTTCTTGCCGCCAAAATATTAATGCTAGCGCGATGACACCAATAAGTGTGAAAGCGATAATAAGTAACTGCTTTTGTCTTAGAGAGAGAAGGCTTGCTATCCTATTAATAGTAGTTACTCGATTGGTAATGGTCAGTTCATCTTGGATTGGTTCTGGTTTAAGTTCTTTGCCGTTGGTCTCATTTGTCTCATCACTCATTTGCTACCTCACTTGGACTTACCTAGTACTCAAATATGTTAGATAGTGGCCTTGTTGAATCTGCCGCTTGACGGTAGATTGCTGCTGCCAGCGCAGACCTATACTGCCTCTAGAAGCTGCTAGTAGCAGCGTTGCAGCTAGACCAAATTGCTAACTAGAAAAGTTTAGGAAAAGCGAGGAGGGTGAAATGTAGTTTGGGGTGGAGATGAGGGTAACCATGAATTACCAACACTGCTGGTTGGCTGAATCACATCAAAAGCATTAATAAAGAAGTTCTTGCTTGCCAGTAAATGTGAGCAACAACAGAAACATTCTTCCTCACTATGATCTAAAGGTTTGCCATCATCTTCTGATTGGGAAGCAGACACAAGAAAATAATTTTCACTACTAAGTAAATCAAAATTATTGCTGCTTACTGCAGTGAAATTTTCTAATAATTCATTGCAAGGGGCACACAACATCAGGTCTACAAAGGCAAACAGAAAGAAGAACAGTGCTATGCCGCGCTGCAGACGACCTCGCATCAATAGATTTATTGGTAGACCTAAAAACATAGCAGCCTCAAATATAACACAACAACAATTAGTGAACTAACTATTTAAGTCAGAAAGATGCAGCAAACACACAGTAATTAAGACAACCATGCTGGCTATAGTATTGCCTGTGATAAGAGTATAGTATCTATTTTAAGAGAGATTTTATTTAAGGGTTAAGTTGCCTTAACTGTTATCAGCCAATTTGTGCTTGAATAGTTGATAGACTAGCTGCTACGTAATCGTTCTGCGGGACTAACACTAATTACCATACTGTCTTGTTCAATGCGATCCTTGTCACTAAGTTGCATCTGTGCAGTAAATAGATCGTCAGAGATCCAGGCACGAACTACCACTCCGGCTGGTACATAACCAGGTTGCGCGACCTTGATAATTACTGCCAGACTCTGTTGCTCTTGATCCTGATGTTTAAGTTGTGATCTCTCTAATTCCAACTTTGTATTATCAATATCAACAGTTTCAAAATAGTATCTATTATCTTTTGATAAATCAGACTCTTGTTTATCTATCTCTTTATTATCTTGGGGATCTTTTGAGTTCATACTAATTTTCACCTTTATAACTATTTTCCAAAAAGAGTAGCCAATAGAGCGCTACTCTTTTTGGTTAAAGTACAACTCTGACTATCTATGCTCCTGCCGGTGCTGCTACAACCAGTGCTCTTACCGCTAGTATAGCAGCATTGGCATCGATACGGCCAAACCCATAACGAGCATCCCAAGCTGACGTTATACTAGGAGGATTCTTTCTCGCAATACTCTGTATAATCGTGCGAATCTGATCAATTTTAAGATTTAGCCCTAGTGCAAAAGCTTCTGCTAACATCAGTGCAATAACGCCAGTAACAGCGGGTGCCGCCATACTTGTACCAGACATACGCACTGTTCCATTGATGGAACGTGATGATGCTGCCAAAACATTATGGCCGGGTGCGCTTATTTCTGGTTTCTGACGATTATCACGGGTTGGGCCGGCACTAGAAAACCATGAGATCGGTCTGCTGGTCTTATGGGCATCATAAGAACCCACTACAATGCTCTTCTTTCCACAAGAGATAGAGCCTAACGTATGACTATTGTTATTTGGAGGGGCAAAGCTTGACTGACCAGCATCATCACGCTCAATCCAGGCATGAAAATCACCATTAGTAACATTTACTCCGTGCAGTCGCAGTGTCCACGGACCTATTGGTAGAGTGTTCTCAATAAAGATACCAATTACATTATCCTTATTGTTTGGATCATGGCGGCGATGTGCAGCAAATAGCAGGGTATTGCCTTGTTGATCTCTGATGCGTCCTTCTTGTCCTAGTTTCAGTGATCCCAAACTAGTACCATTTGGCAGGATGATTTCCAATCTAAATTGATCTTCGCCTGAATACCAGATCTCAAGTTCGTTTGATGTTAGATCTTGAGCAGGGATAATCCAGTTTAGATCGACATGGCTCTGATTTGTTACTTTACCTGAGGCGTGTATACCATCCTCAAATGAGTTTGAGGCAGCAATAACAACAGCTCTGTTAGGTGCTTGACTGACCAGTTTATCGATCCCTTGTTCAACTAGTGTTGAACCATCATGTGGTCCTCCATTAGTTCCTAGGCTGAGATTGATAACACAGGGTCTATTACCTGCCTTATCAAATATATATTTGATGGCTTCTAGCAGATGTACAGAGTCTCCAAAAGAGCTGCCAATAACCCCCTCACCGTCAAATGGGATATCTGTATTAGAGATATGCACAAATACCAGATCGGCATTTGGCGCTACTCCTGGTACTGCTGTACCATTACCATTGCCAGCGCTAATATCCATTACATGAGTACCATGAGATCCTTTTGGCAACGTAAAAGAGTTTGTACCATACCCCAAAGCGACATAGGGATTGGAAAACTGCAGAGCTTGATTAATCTGTTCACGGGGATATTCTCGGCCATAACCAAAGGGGCTACCTGGTCCTGAGCTGCCGTCCTGATGCCATAGAGCTAATAGCCTAGTTGTTCCATTGGCATTAGTAAAATTCTTATGGGCGAAATCACAACCATAATCGATTATTCCGATGACAACGCCCTTGCCCTGTTTGCCTATGCTGGCGTGCGGCAGCAGATCTTCTCTGGCACTGATCTCATTAATAGTATCATGGAGTAGAGTTCTCAGCCGTCTGGCAGGCTTTAGGCTGCTCACCTCTGGAGCGTTTCTCAAATGCTCTACACGGGTAAGTGGTATGCGTGCCGTGACAATATAGTAACCATCTTCGTCAACGCCCAGATCAACACCTTCGCGCACTTCGCTATGAGCGTTCCAGGCATCAATATTGTTAACCTTAGCGACTACGGCAACCTCATCAGCGCTGGTTGAAGAGGTTGCCTCAGTGACTATGCCACGACCTCTACGCTCCAATAGCCTTAATAGTTTTGGATCCATTGAAGTTGGACTGTCTTTTACATCAAAATCCATTTTTCCCTCCAGTCTAAATAATGACTAACATTCTGCAGTTAGTTACTCCCTGCCTAACATTGGCTCCATTAAGAGACGTGGAATGAAATAAAAAACAGGCAGGAGCAAAAAAATAACTCTAGCTAGCTTAGCAGTGAGCCGATGGCTAAGATCTGACGGTGGCTAAAGGAAAGGTCGTGCTATACTGGCGAGAAGGAGCATAATAGCTGAAATGTGCGACTAAACATCATATCGAAAACGGTTTAAGGTCTAATCAAGTCAGGTAGTAGAGCAATGACTTTGTTGTGGTGCATCCAGAAGAGTTCTAGCAGTGATAGCCCGGCAATCTTAAATGAAGCCTGCACTGCGGCAGGGTTCGATACCTTCTATTTTGAGACTCAGGCTAATGCGCTACCAGATGTAGGGCAAGACCAGCCAGTAATCTTCTATGGCTCATGCTTTTTTATCCGCAATGTAGCGCGAAGCCGACGCTGGAAACCGGGAGTTTACTTTGATGAGGAGATATTCCGTTTCTCTCAATATATGGCTCATTACGGAACTCGTATGTTGAACCATGACGCTTATTTCACAACACTGGAAGAGTTATCTACAACAGATCTGAGCAAGGAAGAGCATCTCTTTATCCGTTCAGACAGCGATCTTAAAGAGTTGCCCGGCTACCTGTGGCCAACCCAGGAACTGATCCTTTTTATTGAGAAACTGAAATCGTCTGGTAAGAATAATGCCCTGAAGACACCTATCGTGGTTGCTCCACGAAAGCGCCTGGAGTATGAATGGAGATTATTCATTGTCGATAATCAAGTATCATCTGGCTCGCAATATGGGTTCTATGGTGACCTAGAGTTATCACCTATCGTTCCTCACGAAGTTGTCGCATTCGCTGAAGAGATCGTGGCAATCTGGTCTCCCGCACGGGCTTTTGTGATAGATATTGTATCGATCAAATCTGATCTCTTTGTTATGGAACTGAATGGAATTAACACTTCTGGTTTCTACCGTGCGAACGTCACAAAGATCATTACTGATCTTGCCAATGGTATTGAAGCAACTCTGGTATGAAGAGATTAGACTCTATAACATTGTGCTGTAGATTGTTCTCTTAGGTGCTTGAAAGATTCGCTCTACCATTGGCACAAATTCGTCCAAAGGCATATACTCCATATTGGGATCAAATGCGCGATTATCATACTTCTCGCAAAACTCGGCTGTCCTGTGAAAATATGGATGTTCTCTAAACTGCTCTCGCATATTCCGATCCAAGCCAATGTGATGGAAAAAATAGTATCCTTGAAAGATAGCATGTTTTTCTACCATCCAAAGGTTCTCTTCTGAGACAAAGGGCTTCAGTATCGCTGCCGCGATATCCGGATGATTATAACTTCCCAGCGTATCGCCGATGTCGTGCAATAAGGCGCATACTACATACTCTTCGCTCTCACCAGCTTTATATGCGAGCGTGGCTGTTTGTAGGGAATGTTGTAACCTATCAATTGGAAATCCACCATAATCTCCATCAAGCAGCCTAAGATGATCAAGTATACGATCAGGAAGTGTTTTAACGAATTGCATATAATGCGTACCAATGATCTTCCAATCTTCAGCGGTACTCTCTTTCATGGCAGTAAAGCTGGCTCTTTGCGGGATTGTCTGTTCGCTCATAGAATCCTCCAAGCTACTATTAATAACTGATTTTAATCGGAGACTAATAATAAACCCCGGCGTTGCTATTTTAGGGTTACTCCGGCTTTTTCTAAAAACATGGTATTCTTATTTTGCAAAACTGCAGATTCGCAAAATAAGATGTTATCAAAGTAACTGTTGTTTAACTT
>JBFLVQ010000130.1:0-16814 GCA_040758525.1 Acidobacteriota bacterium | reverse complement strand
ATTCGCTGGCAACTACGAACTCAATGCGGTAGCAGCCACGCTGCAATTACTGCGAGTTTCGCTTATCCGTGGGTGCTTCTAATGTTCGCAAGAAGCCGCCGCGCTTTTAGCGCGTGCGGAGTGTCACAAGCCGATAGAGCACAAGGCTTACCCTAGAGCAAAGATGTGCTATTAGGGTAAGCCATTATACTTTCTGATCTGATTTAACCACGTAGCTTTTTCGTGACTTCTGCAACACGCTCTCCTAAAGCTCGCGCAATGTTGAGATCCCCTTCAGATGGTTGCAGTTCACCGCGGGCACCTGCCGTGGTAGTTGCTCCATAGGGAGTGCCCCCGTGTCCAGTTGTATGAATCATACCTGGCACAGAATATGGTACACCAACAATGATCATACCTAAGTGAAGTAAAGGCACCATCATTGTAAGTAGTGTTGTCTCCTGTCCTCCATGTGTTGATGCGGTACTGGTAAAGACACCTGCTGGTTTGCCTTCCATCTCACCTTTAAGCCAGAGGCTAGCCGCCGAATCAATGAGCTGTTTTAGTTGTGCTGTCATATTGCCAAAACGTGTTGGTGTGCCAAAGATTACACCATCAGCCTCACGCAGATCATCAATGGTACAGACTGGAATATCTTTCTGTCGTTCGCGTGCTTGGCGAGCATGCTCACTCTCGTCGATCTGTTTTTCATTGCTTTCAAACTCTGCCGCACGACGTAAAACCAGCTCTACACCAGCAACACTGCGTACACCCTCTGCTACTGCTTGAGCAAGCTGGTAAGTATGTCCATACATAGAATAATAGACAACCAGAACTTTCATCTTCACTCTCCTTGGGTAAATTTCTTCTGGCTGGTTTATGCCAGTTCGAAAAGTAGTATCTGCGCCTCTGCCACACCTTGAATTACAATCGACTCACCTGTTACGGCTGCACCATCCCCAGCCATTAGTGGGGTATTATTTAATATAATCTCACCTCGTGCTACCTGTATCCAACCATAATGCTTTTGTGCTAGTTTATGAACAATCTGCTCGCCTGCTGCCAGCATAGCCAAGTAGAGCCAGGCATCCTGATGGATCATAATCGTGCCATCATCTGCATTAGGTGATGCAATCAGGCGCAACTGGCCACGGCTCTCAACTGGATCTAAACGGCGTTGCTCATAGCTAGGCACCTGCCCACGCTCTTTAGGCTGTATCCATATCTGTAACAGATGTGCTGGCTTATCCTGTGAGTTATTGAATTCACTGTGGCTAATACCTACACCTGCGCTCATACGTTGCAACTCGCCTACACCAATTATTGAACCATTGCCTAGACTATCGCGATGTGCGATTGCTCCCTCTAACATATAAGTGAGTATCTCCATATCACGATGTGAGTGAGTAGGAAAACCTGCCCCTGGCTTGATATAATCTTCATTGATCACACGTAGGCTGCGAAAGCCCATCTGTTCAGGATCATAATATTCATTAAAAGAAAAAGTGTGATAGCTGACTAACCAGTCTGTTACTGTCTCTCCACGCCCTGCCCCTGGCCGTATCTTAACCATTTCTCCCTCCTGCTATTCTTGCCGCATTAACCATTGATTGTTCGTTGCTAGTATAGTCGTTATAACGACTATTAAGATAAAAAATTTTAAGAACTGGATAGACGTGCCGCCTCAAGCAGTTCAATAAGGGTTTTAAGGCGTTTCTTTCCTAGGTGACCAAGTAACTCACCATTTAGTGCTGACACCATATCATCCAGTCCCGTTAATATATCTAAGCCTGCTGAGGTAATACGCACAGTAATAACACGGCGGTCTTGTTGTTGGCGTGTTCGTGTTACCAGTTCGCGGTCTTCAAGGCGGTCAAGCAGTCGTGTAATATCAGGATCTTTTGTCACCATGCGTTCGGCAATCTCACTACAGCTAAGTCCCTCATCACCTGCGCCACGCAGTATGCGTAGGACATTGTACTGAGTGGGAGAGATACCAGCAGGCTTAAGTCGCTCTGTGATAGTGCGTGTAAACATATCTGCAGTACGCTGAATATTAAGCAAGACCTCTTCCTCTAAACTAGTAAATGGTTTGCCTTGCTTGATCTCAGCCTTCAATCTTCCCGCCATATTAACAATATAGCTGTTGTAACGACTATCGTCAAGAGGAGATTGCTGCTAAGGTAAAAAATAGCACCAGCAATCCAGATACCTCAGTTAGCTAAAAGATAACTGAGGGTCGCGCGGTTAAAACTGTATGCTGTTCACCACTGATTGGATCATAGTGGATGAGTTTGTCTTTTTTATCGTGTTGGTAATAGAATTTCGCGCTCTCGCCCGGTGCTGGTGTATGGTGGCCATAGAACCAGTAGAAGGGAACGGCAGGGCGTAATCCTTTTGCCTTCTCGCTGACCTTGCCATTGGCGATATCGATAAGTAGGATCGGATCATTAGGGTTATTGTAGGTTCGTGTCGAATCTGTATGGAGCATTAAGATAATCTGACCAGCCGTGAGTTCAGTAGCTAATCCAGTAGAATGGCCTTTGCCTAGGGCAATAGTCTTTTCCAGTATGCCGGTAGGTAAGAAGATCATTAGTTCAACATTATTATTCTGCTGTTGAGTTACGATAATACGCCCATCAGAGAGGAAGGAGGGTGTACCATATTTTATCGTTGAACCATCAGCAGTACTCTTATCCGTCACTAGTGTGGTAATCATCTCACCACTACGTCCATTAAAGAGTCTGATACTATTGATCGTCTCGTTACCTTCAATATTATTGGTGATCAAGACATATTCGCCACTGTTATTGACAAGAAAACTCTTATATGGGAAATTGATCTTGCCGGTCACTTCTAGCTTCTTGTTAACGATATCTACTTCCACAATCTCTAAGGCTGATTTTATAGAGCGGTAGAAGCGTATACGATCTGGGGAGATAAAGAAGGCTATTACCTGGGAATTTTTCATTGGATCCAGTTGAGCTAAGCCAGTAAGGGCAACTGTGGCGAGTTCTTTTTCTGTAGGCAATTCAAATATGCTAATAAGATTTTTGCCAAACACTGCTATTCTACTGCCATCTTGAGATAGTACTAATTGCCGACCATTCTCTTGTGTGAAAGAAAGATTAGTATGCTTAGGCTCAGGATTGGCTAGATCAAGTGTAATAGTATATAGATCTAATGTAGAATCTGCTGGTCTACCTTGAAAACTCAGCCAAGCAAAACGGTTGCCATCAGGAGAGAATGCCAGAGCATCATAGAAGCCTATGCCGATATTATAAAATTGATTGGATTTGGTATTCACGAGGAAGTTAGGATAATAGCCTGGCGCTCGGCGGCTTTCGCCAGAAACTACTAACCAATTATTAGATGGTGAAGAGCCTACCAGATAGAAATACATAAAATCCTCTGGGGTGGATGCTAGTGCCCAGTGTGAATAGGCTTCAAAGAGCAACACACTAATAAGAATACCGGTCCAAAAGGTTTTTGACAGCGCACTGTGCGCACGCTTTACATCGGTACGGCCAACAATAACCGAAGCCGCACTAGCACAGATCAATGACAGCACCATGATCGCCAAGAAAAATATCAGGCACATATTTAAGCTAGGTATTGCGCCAACATTGAGTAATCGTTGTACACCTGGGAAAGCCAGTAACGCAACAATAGGGATGGATGCCAGATCAACGGCCAGCCAGAGCGATTTAGAACGAAATATTATCCCTAGCACCAGTCCTGCAGAGAAGAGTGCTAATACCCCGCCGCCCAATTGCAGTACGGTCTCCCATTTATAAAAGTCTTTTCCTAATCCCACTATCAGCGTAGTTGGCAACAGCAGTAAGAAGATTGATAAGTATATCAGAGTAAGTCCACCAAAAAACTTGCCACCCCAGATGGCAAAACTGGGAATAGGTCGGGCAAAATAGAAACTGAGTCGCTGTTCTGCCAGATCGCGACCTATCACAGTTCCCCCTACAACCAGTGATGCACCAGCAGCAAATACCATAGCCAGCAGCATAGTAGATAAGTTAACAACGTCGCTGCTCTGCTTTAGACCTACACTCCTTAAATCTGGCACAAGCAAGGAGAGAAATGGCATCAGCCCAAATACCAATGCGACAAGAAAAAGCGCGCGTCGTTCCTTAATTTCGCGATTTGCTACTAAAAAAAGATGTGTTACTGTGATAGTCATTTTACTCTCCTTTCGTTTCTCCAACTACGGCTGTGAAGATCTCTTCTAAAGACATTGTACTAATTTCTGGATTAATACCATTACAGCGAAAATGCATAGAATTACTGTCATCATAATCTGCTACTACTGCTTCCACGCCCCAGCCACGCACTTTGACCTGCACAGTATTCATCTTATCTAGTTCACCATGATATTGTGGCTGCTTTTCTGAATCATAGTTGGGATAACATATACGGCGGAATCTGCTTTTTAATATCTCTAGTTCATCATTAATAACCAGTTTGCCCTCTTTTAGAATACCTACACGATCGGCAATCCTTTCTACTCCTGCCAAATCATGTGTAGTGATAAAGACGCTCATGCCTAGATCTGCTAACTCGCCTACCAACTCTTCGAAGAGTTCTTTACGCGCTACCACATCCAGACCTAGGGTAGGATCATCTAAAATCAGTAATGCTGGTTCGCAACCGAGCGCAAGCGCAAGCGCTACCTGCCCTTTTTGCCCTTTTGATAAGCGTCCAAAGGGAACATTAAGCGGTACGCCAAAGCGTTCAAAACGCGCCAGTACACTCTTCATATTCCATTTATTGTAGAGACTGGCGCAAAATGAGGCTATTTGTGGTGCCGTCATTTCAGGTGGAGCATTGGGCTCTTCTGGTACAACGCCTACTCGTAACATTGCTGCAGTACGTTCTCGCCAACTGTTTTTGCCAAAAATAGAGGCATGGCCTGCATTGGGCTTCTGTTGACCAAGTAGACAACGTACCGTGGAAGATTTGCCGGCGCCATTACGTCCAATCAATGCGTAGACCGTGCCAGGCGGTACCATTATTGATATATTATCAAGTGCAAGCTTCTTTCCATAGCGTACTGTTAAACGATCAAAGGCGATTGCCGCCTGCGAATCTATCTCTCTGCTTTTCATCTTATCCCCTTCCCTCATGGACATCATAACTGTCCACGATTTTCTAACTGTATTACTGATGCCATACTGTCAAACGCTCAAGTCTACACCTTGTTCCCCTTTATTTTAGGCTTATTGCCATATCTCCGGTGTATTACTGGTATGATACAGTGACACGCTATTAAAATCAAGAAAAACTTCTTAGAGGTAGTAAGGCAGGTAGGAAGAGAAGGGGGCTGGGATCAGAATCTGATCCCAGTCTGTGAATCTGCCGCTGCTTCTTGCATAAGTTGCCAGAGCGCCTCGACGTGTGTATGGGTAGTAGCTTCCGCGCCGATCGAGACACGCACCAATTGTTTACCCTTCACAATTGCGGGAGTAAGATAGGCACGACCAGAGCGATTGATACGTTCAACCCAAGCCAGGTTATGGGCTTTGATATGATCTTCATCGGCATTGCCCTGTGGGATATGGCGTAGACAGACAGTCTGGAAGGGCACAGGGGCAAGTCGCTGCCAGTCAGGCGCAGCATCTACCTGCTCTTTTAGCCACTGAGCATTGGCAATATCGCGACGTAGACGGGCTTGCAGGCCGCTGACACCCTGTTCACGTATAACAAACCAGAGTTTCAGAGCACGAAAACGCCGACCCAATTGCAGTCCCCAGTCACGGAAATTCTTTACACGGCCATCTGCACTGGTCTGTAGAACGCTTGGATTGGTTGACATCACACGAATCAGATGCTGGCTATCGCGTACATAATAGAGAGTGCAATCAAAGGCTACTCCTAACCATTTATGTGGGTTAAAGAGCAGGGAATCGGCTGCCTCAATACCGTGCCACATCTTCCGGCATTCCGGTAGAATCATTGCGTTGCCAGCCATGGCGGCATCGACGTGTAACCATAGATGATATTTTTGTGCTAGTTGTGCCATGCCAGCAAGTGGATCGACTGCCGTAGTATTAGTAGTACCTATTGTTGCGATCAATGCACAGGGTTGCCGACCAGCGGCTAGATCGGCTTCAATCGCTGTTTGTAGGGCATCTAAGCGTAAACCGTACTCAGCATCGGTCTCGATAGCTCGTAGGTTGGCTTTACCAAAGCCCGCCAGCAAGGCGGCTTTCTCTACAGAGCTATGACTTTCATCAGAAGCGTAAACGACAAGAGGCGCCGCTTCAGTCTGCAGCCCACCACGATTCTGCGAAAAATTGGTACTACGCTCTCTTGCACACAGTAGCGCTACCAATGTAGTAGTAGAAGCAGTGTCTTGAATCACACCAGTAAAACTTTCTGGTAAGCCTATCATCTGCCTTAACCAATCAACTACTACTTCCTCTAGTTCAGTAGCAGCAGGACTGGTTTGCCAACTCATCCCCTGTACACCCAGTCCTGTGCTGATCAGATCTGCCAGTACGGAGACAAGGCTAGCATTGGAGGGGAAATAGGCAAAAAAACTGGGATGGTTCCAATGTGTAATACCAGGCAAGATCAATCTATCTAGGTCTGCTAGCACCGCTTCCAACGGTTCGCTCTGTTGCGGAGGAACACGGGGAAGTTGTGCACTGATCGAGCCGGGTGTAACATAGGCCATCACCGCCCTTTCTGCCACTTGCGCACGATAATCAGCAATCCAATCGATCAATTGATGTCCATAACGGCGAAATTCTTCAGGTGTCATAAACTCCTACATCCTATCAATAATGTTTAATAGTGATATCCAATCCTAATCCTGATAGTAAATTGCTGTCAAAGTGGGATGAAGTTCGCTAAGCAGAGCGTATGGCAGGCATACGGCAAACACTTGGATAAATTTTTTCATCTTCCCTAACAAAGCATGTTCTTTTGGTAAGTACGAGTGACAAGCACATAGAGGTCTCTTGTCGCAGGTCACTTTTAGCGATTAGGAGTTGGTTATGAGCTGGGATTTGCGCAAGGCGCTATTTCTATCTACTCTAGTAATTACAGGATTGATTCTCTGCCCACAAGGTTTTTGTCAAGATCAGACGACTACTTCTAGTCGGGAAGTTAAGATTTATGGTGTTAACGTCTCGACACAATCTGATCCTAATCCCGCGCCCAACATCAACAATCCCTCACCGACAACTAACCCTACAACGGTTGATCCACTCAGTACTAGTGAGAAACTGAAGTATGGGTTTCAGAGGGCTTTTCTTAGCCCTTCAACATATGCTTTTCCGGCAATATCGGCAACATTACGGGTACGTGATGAGGATAAACCAAATAAGTCTGCTGGTGATAAGTTTGCCGATGGCTTAAGCCACTATGCTCGCGTTTTTGGCACTGCCAGTAGCAAAAACCTGCTTGCTTATGGGGTATATCCTGTCCTCTTTAAACAGGATCCTCGTTATGAACGCTCGTCCAAACGAGGGGTATTTGCACGTGTTGCACATGCTAGCAGTCGTGTTTTTGTAACACGTGGCGATAATGGCAACCTACAGTTCAATGCCTCATTGATAGCTGGCAATTTTACCGCTAGTGCACTTGCTAATGTTTGGGAACGTAGCAGTATTGCTGATGATCGAATCGGCATTGATCCGACTTTTCGTCGTTTTGGTACAATGATTGGGTTTGATATTGTACGGTTCATTGTTGTGCGGGAGTTTGGTCCCGACATCAAAAAGCTCTTCAAACGAAGGTGATGAAAATTTTTTCTTGACGAGGATTGTCAAAAACAATAACCTTTTGTCAAGGATAACAATCCACATCAAACCCCCGTCATCGTAATGAGGTAGTAAATGCAAGAAACTATTGGTCGAGCTAGCTCTATAAAGAGCTCTCAGTGTGTTCAAAGGATAGCAATTCTGCTAGTATTGGGCCTTTTCTGTGCGGCGCCCGCCAGTGCAGGAGAAAAAAAGCAGAAAGAGTTTCCCAGTATAGGAATTAAAAACTTTGGCAAAGTTGATGATCGTCTATATCGCGGCGCACAACCAGATGAGGAAGATTTTCGTGCGCTTGCTGCCTTAGGGATAAAGACTGTCATTAATCTGCGCGAAGAAGGCAAGGACTTTGAGGCACAAGCAGTATCGGCAGCAGGAATGCGCTACATACATATGCCTATGAGTGATAGCAAACTCCCCCCTGATGAACGGGCCGCAGAGTTTCTCAAGATCGTAAATGATCCTGCTAATGGTCCAGTCTTTGTCCATTGTGCTGGTGGTCGTCACCGCACTGGCGTGATGGTAGCTGTCTATCGGCTTAATTTTTATGGTTGGGATATCGAACGAGCTTATCAAGAGATGAAGGAGTATGATTTCTATACCCGCTGGGGTCATGGCGCAATGAAAGACTATGTCTTCAGTTATTATAAGAACATGCATCGTAGCAATACTCCTGCCAATAATACTACCATCAAGACCGAGCAACCAGATACGCAAGCTAAATAGCAACTAAAACGATCCATAGAGAACCAAGAAGTAGAAAGGGCTTACGGCTCTTTCTACTTCTGTGGTTTCAGATTGACAGCCCCACTACCTTACACTACATTTACCCCCACATCATAAACCACGAAATTCTTTGGAGCCGTAATGATTGTAATGAAATTTGGCGGTACGTCGGTGGGCAGTGCCGCAGCCATCAAGCGTGTCGCTGAGATTGTGCGTGGCCGCTTGGCGGCGCGTCCTACAATAGTCGTTTCTGCACTTGCAGGGGTCACTAATCAGCTTTTAGAATGTGCCAAATTGGCTGCTATTGGAGAGGTTGAGCAGACACACAAGATCCTACAACAGTTGATTCTACGCCACTCTGAGACAGCGCGAGAGTTACTTGGCAAACGTGCTGATGAACGTGCCATAGTTGCCTTAGATGCGCTTTTTGCTGAATTGCGCATATTGCTAGATGCCGTTTGTGTGCTGCATGAGCTGACCCCACGTAGTAGCGATGCTATTGTTGCTTATGGTGAACGTCTCTCTGCATTGCTGGTAGCAGAATATTTTGAAGTAAGCGGTATACCTAGCAGCCTTCTTGATGCGCGTGAGTTTATTATCACAGATGAACGTTTTAGCGCGGCTCTGCCTATTGCTAGTGAACTAGAGCCGCGTACACGTAATGTTATACATCCCGTTATAGAAGCAGGAAGAGTAGTAGTGACACAAGGTTTTATTGGCGCCACACGAGGCGGGGTAACTACTACAATAGGGCGAGGCGGCTCCGACTATACTGCAGCACTGATTGGTGCTGCGATCGGTGCAGAGTTGATCGAGATCTGGACTGATGTTGATGGTCTATTAACAGGCGATCCACGCATATTAAAGGATGTCAAGAAACTGAAAGTTATTGGCTTTAATGAAGCCGCAGAATTGGCCTATTTTGGCGCAAAAGTGCTACATCCTGCTACTGTGTTACCGGCAATACGAGAGAACATACCAGTCTATATACTCAATTCTCAAAGGCCAGCAGGGAGCGGCACACGTATTGTGGCTCAGGCGCCTGCTTGCCGTAATACCATTAAAGCGATTGCTTGTCGGCGTGGTATCACAGTTGTGCAGATCTCTTCTACGCGTATGTTGATGGCTTATGGTTTCCTCAAGCGTATCTTTGAGATCTTTGATAAATACGAAACTGCTGTAGATGTGGTCTCGACTTCTGAGGTGAGTGTCTCACTGACACTTGATAGCACTGAGAAATTAGCCACCATTGTCGAAGAGCTTACAGTAATTGGCGAAGTGAGTGTTGAGCCAGCACGCGCCATCATCTGTGTAGTTGGCACTGATATCAGATACAAATCTGGTGTTGCTGGACGTCTCTTTAAGTGTATAGAACATATTAATGTTGATATGATCTCGCAAGGCGCTTCACATATCAATATCACTCTGGTAGTAGCAGAAAGTGATCTTGTTGCCGCCGTGGCGGCATTACATGAAGAGTTCTTTCGAGAGACTGATCCGGATGTCTTCGAGACAGTAGCGAATTAAGGTAATAGTCATGAAGATCGCATTGATTGGTTACGGTAAAATGGGCAAGTTGATAGAGGCAGAAGCAGCACGCCGTGGTCATGAAACACTATTACGACTAAGTAGCGCTAACAATTTAGGCGGTGCAGGCCTCACTAAGGAGGTTCTCGCTGGTATCGATGTCTGTATCGATTTTAGTATTGCTAGCGCAGTAGTAGAGCATATAAAGCGTGTAGTAGCGGCTGGCAAACCCATTGTCGTCGGCACTACTGGCTGGTCAAACGAACTGACGGCGATCAAAGATTATCTTGTTGAGCATGGTGGAGGATTAGTCTACGGCTCAAACTTTTCCTTTGGTATGAACGTTTTCTTTCGTATCATTAGAGAAGCTACCCGGTTATTTGCGACATCAGATGCTTATGATGTTTTCATGGTTGAGCATCACCATAAATGGAAGCAGGATGCTCCTTCTGGCACAGCGTTAGTATTACAGAGTATACTTTCACAGCAGGTGCCTGACCGCCCCTGTGAGATTGCTTGTGTACGTGCTGGGCATGCTGCTGGTACACACGAAATTACCTTTGATTCTGAGGCAGATACCATTACACTCACGCATATGGCGCGTAATCGTGGTGGCTTTGCTGCTGGCGCAGTGGCAGCAGCAGAATGGATTGTTGGTAAACAGGGAGTCTATGAGTTTCAAGATATAATTTGGGGTCAAAACGGAAAGGATTAGAAAAATGACTGAGTTGATCAATCTGCGTGGGTGTGGTACGGCATTGGTTACTCCTTTTGATACAAATGGTGCCCTGGATCTAAAAGCCTTTACACGTCTAGTAGAGTTTCAGATTCGTGCTGGGATAGATTTCCTGATCCCTTGTGGAACAACGGGAGAAAATCCCACACTGACACATGAAGAACAATCACAAGTGGTAGCTACCGCCGTCAAGACAGCGGCTGGACGTGTGCCTGTAATCGCGGGCGCTGGTGGTTATAACACACATGAAGTGATCAAACGTATTGCTGAGTATGAGAAGTTAGGTGTACAAGGTATCCTCTCGGTTACCCCTTACTATAACAAGCCGACTCAAGAAGGACTCTACCAGCACTACCGCGCGATTGCTGAATCGACGCAATTGCCTATTGTGCTCTACAATGTACCTGGACGTACCGGTTGTAATATGGAAGTAGAGACAGTAGTACGACTGGCTGCGATTCCCAATATTGTGGCAATGAAAGAGGCTTCTGGCAATATTGCCCAGATCTGTGAACTGCTCACACGTGTAGAAGCCAATTTTGCTGTGCTCTCAGGCGATGATGCGATCACACTGCCATTAATGGGTGCTGGTGGAGTAGGGGTTATCTCGGTAGTCTCCAATCTTATCCCTGCTCGTGTCTGTAAGCTGGTTCACCATTGTTTAGCAGGTCAATTTGGCGCTGCGCAACAGATAAATCGCGAGATCTTTCCGCTCTTTAAGATGCTTTTTATTGAGAGTAATCCGATCCCGATCAAGGCAGCGCTAGCACGTACGGGTTTAATTGTTGAGCAGTACCGTTTACCGCTTGTGCCGATGCGGCCCGAGAATAGGGCCAAACTTTTCCAACTCCTTGATACCTTGCAGATCGATGAGGTGGAACATGAACTTGCAAGAGGAAATTGAATATTATTGCGATAATCTTGGGCCAGAAAACCGCAAGTACGAGATAGAGTGCTTTGGTAGTACTCAGAATCGTAAGTATGCACTGGAATGTTTCGAGCGCTTTAAGAGTAAGCTCAATTCTGGTGAACTACGAGCAGCAGTCAAAGTAGATGATCGTTGGGTGGTACAGTCTTGGGTTAAGCGTGGCATCCTACTAGGCTTTCGCCTAGGTGTAATGCATGACTATTCCATCAACGATAACTTCAGCTATTATGACAAGCACACCTTTCCGCCTAAGAAGATCCCTCAAGATGCTGGTGTGCGTATTGTGCCCGGAGGCACACTGTTGCGGGATGGTTGTTATGTTGCGCATGGCGTTACCTTGATGCCGCCCTGTTATGTCAATGTTGGCGCTTATATTGATGAAAATACAATGATCGATTCACACGCATTGGTGGGCTCCTGTGCACAGGTTGGCAAGCAGGTACATGTAAGCGCGGCGGCACAGATCGGAGGAGTGCTTGAACCGATTGGAGCAATGCCTGTAATCATCGAAGACGATGTCTTTATTGGGGGCAATTGTGGTATCTATGAAGGCACCATTGTCAGTAAAGGTGCAGTACTTGCCGCCGGCACAGTCCTCACTGGCTCAACACGTGTCTATGATGTAGTGCGAGGCCAGATCTATGAGAAGAATAAAGACACTCCATTAGTGATCCCGCCTGGCGCTGTTGTTGTACCAGGCTCGCGACCTATACAGTCTGGGCATGGTAAGGAGTGGGAGCTTTCTCTCTACACCCCTGTGATCATCAAGTATCGTGATGAGAAGACTAGCCGCTCGACACAGCTAGAGGAGTTGCTGCGCCCATGAATTTTCGCCGCGCAGAGCGCATGGCTGTAGTACAGAAGTCGGTAATCCGCCAGATTGTCGATCGGGCTAAACCAGGTGACATCAACTTAGGGTTAGGTGAACCAGCCTTTCCCCTACCGCCATTTATTCGTATGGCTGCCGCCGAGGCGCTGGCACGGCCACGCCTAAATTACACTACAACTAGAGGAATAGTAGAGCTACGTAGTCTGGTGGCAGAGTACTGTGGCCGCGCTAGCATTGATGAGATCTGTATTACTACAGGAGCGCAAGAAGCGCTTATGGCAGTGATGTTTGCATTGTTAAATTCTGGTGATCATGTACTACTGCCGGACCCTGGTTTTCTTGCCTACCCAACCTGTGCACGTTTGGCTGGGGCAGAATGCGATTTTTACCAGCAACTTCCTGAAGAGAAATTTGCCTTCTCAGCCGAGCGTTTTCGTGCTGCACTTACACCACATACCAAGTTGGTGGTAATTAATAGTCCTGCCAATCCTACTGGACAGATTCTTACTGAGGCTGATCTACGCGCTATTGCCGATATCCTTACTGGTACAGATATATGGGTACTGGCAGATGAGATCTATTCAGAGCTCTATTATGAGACCGCGCCTAGCTCGATCTCACGTTACTATACACAGACCATAGTGGTATCAGGACTTTCTAAATCTATGGGCATGACCGGCTGGCGATTGGGTTGGGCGGCGGCGCCGCCAACAGCAATCGCGGCCATTGATATAATGCATCAGTATTTCACAACCTGTGCAGCAACAATCTCGCAGCTAGCAGCCCTCAAGGCTTTCACTCCTGCCGCTCTTAATGCCGTCGTTGAATTTCGCGCACAATTACGAGAGCAACGCGATCTACTTGCAGATGCTGTACAGGCTCAACTTCAGACAGATTTTATTATGCCTGCAGGGGCATTCTATATGATGGTTGATGTACGTCGTTGGGGAACATCAATGAGTGTAGCCGAGCGGCTGCTCGATTATGGTGTGATTACAATTCCTGGTAGTGCTTTTGGCGACTGTGGTGAAGGTTTTTTACGTATCTCTTTCTCGCCTCCGCTAGCAGAATTACGCGAAGGTATCACACGGCTTGCTCGTGGACTGAGCCAGTTGAGGAGTTAAATATCATGTCAATAGATGAGATTAAGAAGATTCGTAGTCAGTTGCGAAGATCTTTTAGTGGTGTTGCCTGGCATGGTCCGGCGGTGCAGGAACTACTTGCCGATGTTACTGCCGCTATGGCAGTGGCACGACCGCTCTACGATTCTCATACTATCTGGGAGCTTGTGCTACACATAACTACCTGGGAAAATGCTGTGCGTAGAAAACTGGCTGGTGAGCCTGTCAAACCCACTACGCAAGAGGACTGGCCGCCTATACAAGATAGTAGCGAAGCCGCTTGGCAGCAGGTATTAGCAAAATTGGAAAGCGAACATAATCAATTGCTAGAGGCGGTTTCTCAACTTACCGTTGAAGATTTAGAGAAGATCGTAGCTGAAGAAGAATACAACGTCTATTTTATGTTGTATGGTGTGATTCAGCATAATATCTATCATGCTGGCCAGATTTCGCTACTTAAGAAAGCTATCAAAAAATCGTGAAATATTTTGATCTTAACCATAGACCATTACAGATAGGCCCATTTACTGCTGAGCAACTAGTAGCAAAATACGGTACCCCACTATACGTTTATGATGGCAATATTATTGAGCGAAAATACTCGGTGTTACGCACTGCACTGCCTGCAGTAGTCGATATATTTTATGCGCTTAAGAGTAACTCCGCGCTTGCTATTGCAGTATTGCTTAAACGTCTTGGCGCAGGCTGTGAGATTGCTTCGCAAGGCGAGTTGGAGACAGCCTTACGTGCTGGTTTTGAACCAGCAAATATTATCTTTGCCGGGCCAGGTAAACGTGATGAAGAGATTGCTACAGCAATTCGCAGCGGTATTTACACCTTGAATGTAGAATCGATTGGCGAGTTGCGCCGTGCTAATGCGCTTGCTGCTGCACAGAACCGCGTGATGCCAGTAGAACTGCGTATCAGCACCGGGTTCAGTTTAGAGGAATCAGTCTCGATAATTGGTGGTTCGGCACCTAAGAAGTTTGGTATAGACATCGCAGAGATCGAGACAGCCTGCCAAGAAGCACTGGCATTGCCAAATATTACCTTAAGTGGTTTTCATGTCTTTAATGCTTCACAGGTACTGGATTGGGAGATATATGCAGAGAATGCCGGTAAGGTGGTAACAATAGCAGCAGATTTAGCTAGACGGTTTAATTTTCCCTTACGTTCACTTGATATTGGCGGTGGGCTAGGCACCCCTTATATGCCAGAGGAGAGCGAATTTGATATAGAGAAGTTTGCTACCCAATTTGCTAATCTACTTAAAGAGACATTTGGCGAGCATATACCACGTGTGATCATTGAACCTGGTCGCTACTTATCAGGTGAGTGCGGTATCTTTCTTACTACTGTGATCGATAAGAAACGCGCTGGTGACAAAGATTTTCTTATTACCGATGGTGGTATACATCAATTGTTGCGTCCTGCGCTGATCAAGCAGAATCATTATCTAATTAATTGTTCAAAGCCATCTGTACAGACAGGCACAGTTTATCAGATAGCTGGCCCGCTCTGCACTGGTCTCGATTTTCTTGCTCGTGATATTGCGTTGGCTAATGTAGAGGTTGGCGATCTGCTAGCCATCTTCAATGCCGGCGCCTATGGGTATAGCGAGAGTATGCCATTCTTCCTCTCTCATCCTATTCCTCCAGAAGTGCTGGTTTACTCTGGTAAAGAGGCGCTTATCAGACCACGTATCAAGCCACAAGAATACCTTGCCAATCAACGTGTGCCAGATTTTCTCCAGTAATACAAAGAAAAAAACTAGATTGCCAGGAGAGACTGTGCAGTGGATAATTATCAGTAATAATATTTACGCCTGGAGCGTTCTATGATAAAGCGTCTTAGCAAGATTGCCTGCTCTCTTCTACTGCTCGCTGTCGCATTAATACTAACTATCTCTCTATCAAGCTGGTCTTATGCGCAATCTTCTGCGTCTAACGATCGCAACCTTACCTTACAGAAGTCTGAGGAGGTTAAGGCGCTACCCAGCGAGTCTAAACGTTATGCCCTTATCATTGGGATCGATCAATATCAAGATACTCAAATAGCTCCGCTCACTGGTGCTGCTAATGATGCACGTCTGTTGGCAGATGCGCTTATCAATCATGCTGGTTTCCCACAGAATCAGGTGATGCTACTCGCTTCCGATCAACCATTGGAACGGCAGCCTACTCGTGGCAATATCTTACGCCGGCTTGCTAACCTGATAGGGGTATTACCAAAAGATGGAATGTTACTTGTCTCATTTGCTGGGCATGGTATGGAACGTGGTGGGCAAGCATTTTTGCTGCCTACAGATGCTCAAGTGAGCGATAATGTGCGTCTACTGGAAGAGACCGCTATTAGCGTGACACGTCTAAAGGAAGGTATCAAGGAGACTGGGGTAGCACAGGTACTGTTAATTCTAGATGCTTGTCGTAATGATCCGATTGGACGTAGTAATTCTGATAATCCATTGACAAAAACTTTTACTAATAAGCTCAGTTTTGATGTTAAGAACAAAGAGGTGAAAGCTTTTGCCATACTCTACGCAACCGATGTTGGTCATCGTGCCTATGAATATAAAGAGAAGAGACAGGGCTATTTTACTTATGAATTAGTAGAGGCGTTAAAAGGTAAGGCTGCTAACGGTAAAGGTGAAGTAACACTAGGCAACCTAGTCAATTATCTACAGGAACAGGTGGCCAAGCGAGTACAACTCGATCTTGGTAAAGAGCAACGTCCACATGCAATTGTCGATGGTTACAAAGCTCTTGAGTTGGTCATCTCCATTACAATAAATATTGGCTCAAACCCATCCAATAATACAACTGGTTCATCAACAACAGATACTACGGCAATTGAGTTAGCATTCTGGAACTCGATTCGCGAGAGTAAGAATCTAGAAGACTTCCGTGCCTACCTGCGAAAATACCCAGAGGGAAATTTTGCCGAATTGGCAAAGAATCGCCTTAATATCCTTAATTCATCAACTGCTAATACTAGCGGCAATACTACTAGTGGTAATATTAAGCCTAACAACACGGTCTACAACAATGTCGAACAGGCCTATCAGGCAGGAGTAAATTTTCTCAATCAATATCGTTATCAAGATGCTATCGAACCACTAAAAAGAGCAATAGAGCTAAAGTCTGATTATGCGCCTGCACATCTTGAACTAGGCACCAGCTATTACTACCTAGGT
>JBFLVQ010000129.1:0-16841 GCA_040758525.1 Acidobacteriota bacterium | reverse complement strand
CTCAATCGACTCGCCGTCGTTAACACGTACTTCCGCCACCGAACACACCTCCTATCCGTTACTAAAATACGATTACCCTAACTGATAACATTGATAACTAAGAATACCAGTCTAGCTGCCCATTTATCTTATAAATCAGGCAAGCTGTCAACTCCTCTTCGGCAGCGCCACCAGTATTATTTTTCGTGCAATTTGCTTTCTTTACCCTTGATCTGACTGGCGCGGTAGCCCGGCAAGGCGCTGTATGGCAACCATTGCCTTAAGCGAGTACTCGATTAAGTGCGTGGGTGCTGCTACTGTTGCGTATCAAAACTGCGCGCGCCGTCATTGGCCATTTTAGCAATTTCCATTGCCTTTTCAAGCGCTGTTTCCTCAGATCTTGAGTTAATTTTTGATCGCAGTTGGGAGAGTCGTGCCAAATGTTGCTGAGTAGCCTCGCGTAGCTTATCAATAGCCTTGGGAAGAGTAGGGTCATTTTTCTTGCGAGTATAGGTATCGTCAAGCTTATCAAGCAGCTCAGTCATCACACTGGTATAGTTCTGGAGCAATTCAGTGGGTGTTCCAGTAGGCTCGGGACCGTAATCGTCATTTGACTCTTTCTTCTTCTCTTTCTTATCTTTAGGCGGTGCACTAGGATTGCCAAGAAGGGCATTGAGGCGGCGTTCAGCAATACGTAGAAAGACCTCTGTACGCTTATCGATCGCCTGGGCTTCACGTACTCGCTCAATCTCCTGTTCATTAAGATAGTCATCACTAGCAAATGCTAGCGGTGTAGTGGCCAATAGACCAAGCGCTAAGATCAGGATCGGAATAATAGTAAAAAATTTTTTCATAACCTCGTTAAAACTGATCGCGCCTACCCGGTTGAGGTAAGGGAAGAATAGGATTACCAAAGACTGTATTGAGCGACTCTATACGGCAGCGTCGCACATATAACAACACATCGGTAAGCTGGTCTGCATAGGAGCTGGCCATTTTATGCTCTAGTTCTTCCAGTGTCGCGATCTGCTCTCGTAATGCAATCTCAAAGCTCTTATATAGCAGTCTCTGCTCACGCCTATTTTTGCTCAGTGTGTCTAAGTAGAGATTAGCATAGCAGATCAACTTTTGGTAATTATCGATTGCTGCCAGTGTCTGCTTAGGATTATTGGTAGCCAAGAGCTGAGCTTCGGCCAAGCATTTCTCAGCCAGTTTAAGCACAATCTTAATACGATTAGGCGCTTTACTCTCTTTGTTGATAGCAGTTTGTTGGGGTTGGGGTAGGGCCGCAAGGGCCTGTTCAGGCACGTCGGCAGTAGGGGTTACGGTCTGCTCTGCTCTTACAGAAAGGACCAGGCTGAATAGAATCAAACTCACCCAGAGAAGTTGCATTGTCATAAATCCAATTAATAGTGACTAGAATTTATCCCTCGTCACTTTTTTTTCGGCCCAGGCTGCTTCTCCAACTGCCGCCGCAAACTAGGCAGACGCGCATTTACACTATCGATCTCAAATTGATTAGCACTTTTGTCTGCCTTTGCCAGAAATAGCTCATAAGCTTTTAATGCCTGCATTAAATCCCCTAGTCGATCAAAGCAGATACCAAGAAAGTAGTATCCAATGGTATTGTCTGGCTGAGCTCTGAGCGCCAGGATAAATTGTTCGGCGGCTGGTGCGAAGCGCTCTAACTTAAAGAGCGCCAGTCCTAGGCCAGCATGTGCCTCATAGTAATCACGCTTTTGCGCAAGTGCTGCAGTAAAATGATGAATGGCCGCATCGAAGCGTTGCGCTTTAAGTAGCAGAGAGGCTAGTCCAACCTGATATTCAGCCTTGGGAGCGAGTTTAACTGCCCTTTCCCAATATTTAATTGCTTTATCTAGATCACTAACACCAATCAGTTCTGCCAAGCGTACTAGATATTCGACATTCTCTGGCTGGTCCTGTAACTGTTTTTCTAGCGCTATAATCGCTTCAGTATTAGCACCTAAACGCGCCAGTAATGACGCCAGTGTAGACTGCAATCCTGTGTCAGTAGTTTTGGCCAGTAGTTGCTTGGCAAGCTCGCTAGCCTGTTCTGTCTGATTATCCTGAGCATAACTTTCAGCAAGTCGATAGCCAGTCTCTGGATCTGCAGTTATTTCATAAGCTATTTTGAGATCGGCAATCGCGGCGCGCCAGTTACGCTGTTCGCTGTATAGACGTCCACGCCGATAGCGAGCCTCCCCATCTCGACCGTTTAGTTCAATAGCATGTGTAAAGCTTGCCAGCGCAGCTTCTAACTGCCCTTGCTGTTGTTGTACCAGACCTAAAATTAGATAACTGCGTGGATCGGCAGGAGCTGTTGCAATCACTTTTTGCAACTCTGACTCGGCCTCTTGATAGGCTTTACGTGCGACTAGCAGTTCGGCAAGCAAGCTACGTGTTGCAGTAAGCTTGTTATCTAGGGCTAATGCCTGGCGTAGCGCCTGCTCGGCGCCTGTTTGATCTTTGAGTTTGGCAAGCGCACTGCCTAGTGTGGCATGACCGCGAGCAAAATCTGGCTTAAGGGTTACCACCTGTTTGAGTAACACAACCGCTTCTTTTTCCAATTCTGGTTTGCCTGTAGCAAGGCAAGCCGTAGCACATTGAAATTTTGGCTCGAACAGTTCAGGGGCAAGCTTGATTGCCTCTCGGTAGAGTTCAATCGCTTTAAGTAGTTCGCCTTTTTCGTATGCTGCTTCAGCTTGGTTATAAAGTATTACTACACGTTCCTCGACCTCTTGTGCGGAGATAATAACCGATAGCGCGAGAATGCAGATAAAAGTAACAATCAGCCGATACATATCGCCTCGCTGTTTTGAGATGCCAATTAGACGCGTCCATAGCCTGGGAGGTTGCGGTGATGCCTTTATTCGACATCATTAAGATAATCTAGAATGCAGTTTATGTGAGCTTTAATACGTTCTGCGTACTGGCTGCGTAAAGTGGTCGCCTCGGTATCCTGATACTTGCGCAGTTTACGTAGTGAGTCGATATCGCAGCTCATCTGCGCTTGTGCGCTCTTCAGGTCATCGTCACTCTCAAGTGGCGTATCAGCAGGAAAATCATCGGAGATTAGTAATACACGTATATTCTCCTGTTCATGGATCATGCCTGTCAGCGCGGCAGCGAACTCATCAATTAAACTGGACTGATCAGGTGGTATAGGCATACGTACATAAACAACTCCTCCTTCACCACGCACTGGATAGGCAATACGCGCCATACGCGGGAATTGCTCCATTAGTTGTGCGATGAATCTACGACCGGCACGACGCTCCGCGACCGACAATCGACGCTCTGGCAGCACACGATTTACTGTTGCCATAATTGTACTATCACCCTTTGGATTATTTTCTGCTGCTAACAAGATCGAACCGCTGAGGACACCTAGAACACTTAGAATACAAATAGCCATGAATTCTCTATGTCCTATGTGATTCAATCTTACTGGAGCACGCAGTAAAGTTAAAGCCCCTGTGCCGTCTCACCACCACACATCATGCTCTTCAGTAACACCGACGAGTTTTGCGATTGTAAAGGTTTTACCAAAGGAGTCGCGCAGCCGCCCATGGAAGTGGCCATAAAGCTGATGGAAGCGATTACGAACAAGCAGTGCACGTACGTTTTGGGCGCGTGTGCCGGTAGGTTCAAACTCCAATTCCACACTTCCATCAGCACTTTCAATCCGCCAAGGCCGCATTATATGTGTAGAATCGAAGTGGAAGCGTACTCCTTCAATTACATTGAGTCGCCCTCCTCGCCAGATCGCATTCTCAGGAAAGCCAGCAACAGTTGGGGTGACAAAGTTAAAGCCAACCGCTTCGCCTTCTTGAGTGCGACCTGTGGCACAGGCCCAATTCCAATAGGTATGTCGTAGCGCGTAGGATTTACTATAATCCAGGCAGCCAAAAGTATCCTGCGGGTAAAACTCATGCCGTACATCATCAAGCTGCAAATAGCCCTCTACGGCAAGACCAGCAAGCTTATGAGTATAGCTGTAACGCCCACCTGCTAATGGCAGTGAAACTACTAACGGTTCAACGACAGCCTGTAGCCGTAGATTGAGTGATAGCGCTGGGCGTCTACGATCACCCTGTGCATTCACTCTTAAGAGAAAGGTCTTTCCATCTGCACGATTCTCCATGACTATTCTTAATTTGCGATTATCAAAGAAGGTCTCACCCTCTGTGCTGCTAGCAGCGACTTGAGTGCCACGGGCAAATGGCGTAAGTGCATTCCATTCGTATTTGCTACCCTCCTGCCAGCGTGCTACATAAAGGAAAGCATCGGCGATATAGCCTACATTGGCAACCGCAACACCAACCAATAGAGAAGAGTCGGCAGCACTAAAATATTGCCAAGCTTTTAGTCGTAGCTTAGACCGTAGCCAATCCTCCCAACCTCTCGCCACTGGTACATGACGTAACCAGCTAAGAAAATAGGGTATCGTGGCTTGTTCCAGATTGACCTCTGGAATTGGCGCAGGGAACCAGCCGAGCGCAACCTGCCCTGTATGGTCAACCAGTTGTGACGTAGGCGCGTCAAGTAGGCAAAATTGATTAATTGCTTTGCTATCTGCTTCTCTTACACTCATTACTGCTTCTTCCTGGGAGATTATTTGCGATTAGGATGCAGAGAGTTTACACTCAAGAT
Source organism: Acidobacteriota bacterium (assembly GCA_040758525.1). GTDB lineage: Bacteria > Acidobacteriota > Blastocatellia > Chloracidobacteriales > JADJPF01 > JBFLVQ01. Next base: position 12,188 of record JBFLVQ010000129.1, on the reverse strand, counting down.
GCTTAGACAAAAATTCATTAGGCCAATCCAGTCAAAATAATTGCAATTTTCCTGCTGGCGTGTTAAAGCATATGCAGCGCAATCGCGCAGTAAGTAATGGGTTGGTCGGAATGGCTCTTTTCCGGGAAAGGCAGAATCCTTATGAAAATCCTGATAGTTTTAGTGAGCATGTTAATGCTGTCCACATTTGCAGTACCAGCACAGGCTCGCGACACAGAGGTGGATTTCACATCTGACAAGCTCAAGAGCTATCTGGAACGTATGGGAGTAGAGTACAAGCGTGCTACTGACACAGAAGGAGCCTATGTTTTAACCAAACGTGAGGGGGTAACACATGCCGATCGTCTCATTACCCTGATTGTTAACAACCCTAGCGCAGAACAGTTGGAGATCTTCACCTATCCGGAAATCGATGGCAAATTCCTTAATATTGACCGGCTCTCCACTTCCGAAAGTCAACGTGCCTTTTACGAAAAATTGGTACGTGTTAACCATAAGAGCTTCGGTATGTTCTTCGTTGATTCAGATGGTGATATAGGCTTACGTTTCACCTTTAGCACCGAGAATGGTATTGGGTTTGACGCTTTTCGTATTGTAGTTGAGAATTGCCAGCGTGTCGCAGATCGCTTTACCCCTACAATCATCAGCTTTATGCAGACAGATCAGGGATATTGAACTGTAGATTTTAACAGAAAAGCTTTTTATCAAATAGGAGAGATATGGAAGAAGCACTAGGATTGATCGAGACCAAGGGTTTAATAGCAATGATTGAAGCTGCTGATGCAATGGTGAAAGCGGCCAATGTGCGTTTTATTAAATATGAGAAGATTGGCGATGCAATGGTTACGGCAATTGTGCGTGGTGATGTAGCTGCTGTTAAGGCAGCCACGGAGGCGGGCGCAATTGCGGCTCGACGTGTTGGTCAATTGCTTAGCGTACACGTTATTCCACGTCCCCACGAGAATATCGAATTGACGCTACCATTGCGCCCCAAACATAAGTAATCAATTCTACTTGCGCTGCTATCGCTTATGTGCAAGAGAGATCGCTGCTCCGGCAACCGTAGGGCTCTGGTTGAGATTTAGATATTTCACTCTTGCCAATTCTGGCTTAATAGATTCGAACTCTTGTTCCAATTCTGCTATCAACTTCTCCGCCAGATTAATGTTATTAGCTTTATTAGCATTCTCCAAGCGCAGGCAGATCTCTGCCATGCTCTGTGCCCCCAAGGTAGCACTAGCGCCTTTAAGGGTGTGGGCAATAATACGTAACTCTTCAGTATCTCTGATTTCCAGTGCTTCGTAGAGATTGGCTATATGAGCGGTAGTATCTTCGATGTAGACATTACATATCTGCTCAATGAATGATCGATCTGCTCCATCATAAGCAACCAGCTTAGCCAGTCTAGTTAAGTCAAGTTTGCTAGGCTGTTCATTATGCTGGCTACGGTTGATCTCTTGTATCACTGGCAGCCGTTTTGCCGTCCAGTTTTGCAACGCTTTCTGAAAATCCTCTATGGAGATAGGCTTGCTGATATAGTCGTCCATTCCAGCAGCAAAACAGCGCTCACGATCGCCCTTCATAGCATTAGCTGTCATAGCGATTATAGGGATATGGCCACCTACCTTAGCTTCTTGCGCGCGGATTGCCGCAGTCGCTTCATAGCCATCCATTTCTGGCATCTGGCAATCCATAAAGATCAGGTCATATCTGTTCTGTGAAAGCAGTTCTATAGCCTCTTTACCACTACTGGCCAGGCTTACCTGGCAACCCATCGTATTGAGCATTGCCATTGCTACCTTCTGATTAACTAAATTATCTTCTGTGACCAGTACATGCACCTGAAATTGTGGTAAGGCAGCGGGCATAGTTAATACTTCCGGTGTTGATGCAGTAGCAGGTAATGGCATCTGGTATATGGTAGCAACTGGCCGCTGCTGTTTTGTTAGCCGTGTGGTAAACCAGAAGGCGCTGCCTTTGCCATATGTGCTTTCCACGCCAATCTGGCCGCTCATCAATTCGACCAGTTGTTTACAGATTGCTAGCCCTAGTCCCGTGCCGCCGTACTTACGTGTGGTCGAGCCATCAACCTGATTGAAAGGCTGGAAGAGTTGTGCCTGTGCCTCTGGAGTGATGCCTATACCAGTATCAGTAACCTCGAAATAGAGGCTGACAACTTCACTATCCTGCTCGATCAATTTTACCCGTACAATCACCTCACCTCTATCAGTGAACTTAACCGCATTGGCAACTAGATTGGTGAGGATCTGACGTAGACGTATAGGATCACCACGCAAGACTGTCGGTACATCTTGATAGAGCAGCGAGCAGAGTTCTATGCCTTTTTTGCGGGCACGTTGAGCAAGTAGGTTCATAACCTCCTCGACTACCTCGCGCAGATCAAAATCAATAATCTCAAGGCTCAACTTACCTGCCTCAATCTTGGAAAGATCCAGTATGTCATTGACAATGGTTAGTAATGCTTCACCGGAGTTGCGTATCATCTCTACATACTCCTGCTGCTCAATATTCATTCTGGTGTTGAGCAATAAGTCTGTCATACCGATCACACCATTCAAGGGTGTGCGAATCTCATGGCTCATATTGGCAAGAAATTGTGATTTTAGACGTGTTGCTGCGAGCGCTTCTTCATGTGCAACTTGTAATTGCTCCTGCATCATTTTGCGCTCGGTGATATCTTTCATAAAGCAATAATGGCCGATGAAGTTCTTCTTTTTGTCATGAATACCAACCATAACTACCTGTTTGTGAAAGACCGAACCATCTTTGCGCACTCCTCTTGTCTCGGTCTCTACCTTACCATCGATACGCATCTGCTGATAGGCACTCACCATTGTCTGCTGATCTTCGGGATGTACAGTAAGTTGCCAGGACAGACCAATCATCTCCTCGGGCTTGTAACCTACCACACTGGCATAAGCGTTATTGACGACAACATAGCGCCCTTCCTTATCTAGTCGAGAGATCCCATCAAGGGCGTTTTCAAATGCTGCGCTCATCTCACGAAACTCTGCCTCATCCTTTTTACGTTCGGTGATATCCTGAGCCACACAGACGATACCAGTGATCTCTCCTTGCTTGTTGCGTATAGTTGAACTAGAGAAGGAGACAGGGATCTGATAGCCACTCTTAGCAATATAAGAGGTCTCCATATCATTCATCATCGTTGATCTTGACAAGCTCATAAAGCTTGTCTCCAGGCATAGGTCCTGAGCGAATATAAGATCAATCGGCTGTCCGATTAAATCTTGCTCCTGATAACCTAGTAGATCTAATGTTGCTTGATTTACAGTCTTGATAGTGATATCTGGGTTGAGCACAATCAAGCTATCAGCCATTGACTGAATGATGTTTTCTATATTGGATGTTGATAGTGTTAGCTCATCCACCATACGATTGAAAGCACTTGCCAGCATGCCTATTTCATCTTTTGTCTTGATATCAACACGCTTGTCTAAATGGCCTTGCTGAATCTGCTGGGTTACTCTATTTAGACTGATGAGTGGATTGGCAATCATACGAGCAAAGAAATAGAGAACACTGCCGCCTAACCCTAGACCTAAGATAAGTATGATCAGGCTTACTATGCTTAGATTTGATTCGGCACGGCGAGCCTCAGCATCTGCATTATTCAATATATTATGGATTACTGGCTCAATCGCGATAGTAGCTTGCTGTAATTCGTTTCGTAATCCTATCTCTTTGGTATCACCGATCCTTTTTTGAATAATGACATAGCGGTTGAAAGCCTCTTGATAAATATCCAGTTTTGCTAGCACATCGGCAGCAAAAGGATATGAGGAAGCTTGCAGATTGTCTCTGAGACGCTGCAAACTCGCCTGTACGGCTAGGATGCGTTTCTCGTCCCTATGTAAGAGGTAGTCTTTCTCTTGTTGCCGTAACTCATGCAGATTAAGTTGCAGGTTGGTGACACTATTAGCAGCAAAGATCGCTTCCACGTTGTGAATTGCCTCACGCCATCTACCTTCCAATCCATAGTCCTGAAAGCCACATTCCTTATAAGCCATCACCATATTCAAGAACAGTTCATTATAGGTGACGGCTTTCCCTCTCAGGCTTAGCACCAGCTCTCTCTCTTTACCATCGGAAAGACTAGCGAGCATATTAAGCTGTTCTTTCAGGGCAGCCATTGAAGCTCGATATTTTGTTAGATTTTCACTCTCTCCACCATTATAGAGTTCTGTGTTGGCGCGATCATAAAGGATGAAACTCTCCTCCGCGCGTTTAGCATTCAACATCTGGACCAAGATATTATTGGCGGCCCAGCGTATCTCGTAAGCACGATCGCTTTTATTAAGGAAATAAGAGCCTGCGCCAAATTGTAGTATGCCAATTAGTAAACTAGTCACCAACCAACCGATCAGTATCTTTGAAAAGATGCTGCTATTTTCTAACCACTTCTTCATAAAGTTCTCCTGCAAGCAGTATCCTGCCTAATGGATTTGCAGACCTATAAGCAATTGTCGTTCCTCGCATTTTAAGGGATTTAAGTTTTTTTCCTAATTACCGGTGAGGCAATCTGCCATAGCGTTTTACCCAAGTGAGGAGATCTGTCCGTTTAGGCCCAACCCAACAGTTCTTTCAGTTGTGGCAGATAGTTACGGCTGACAGTAAGCTTATGGTTATTGTGCAGGGTGATCTCATAACGTTCACGGGTTATTGGCGCCAGTTCACGTATGAAATTTATATTAACAATATTCTCACGATGCACACGCACAAATTGCTTAGGATCTAGGCGTGGTTCAATAGTCTTCATCTGGTAGTTGGTCCAATAACGCTCACGCTCTGTGAGCGCAAAGAGCAGTTGACTCTCGATCTCAAAGCAGTAGATCTCTGCGATTGGTAGCACGAAGATCTTCTGCGCTTTACGACCTATGATACGTGCTAAGTATTCTGGTTTGATCTGTTGCCAGGCTGCCATTAGCGTATCTAGCTGGTCAGGAAGAGGATTGTTGGAGAGAGTCTGCTGCTTAAGCACACGTGTAATACTATGCTGCAATCGCTCGGCATTCACTGGCTTGAGTAGATAGTCGATTGCACCCAGCTCGAAAGCCTTAATGGCATGTTGATCATAAGCAGTAACAAAAATGATCTGTGGCAATGGTTGAGTGTCTAGCGCAGCCGCCACCTCCATACCATTCAGACCAGGCATCTGTATATCAAGAAAAAGAATATTGGGCGTAAGCACACGACATTGCTCAAGCGCCTCAATACCATTGGCTGCCTCACCTACCACAATCAAGCGATTATCATCGCTAAGCAGATGTTTTAATTCTGCACGACAATGTGATTCATCATCAGCAATCAAGACGCGTAGAGACATGGTTAAGCTTCTCCTTAATCTGTGTGGATGCACATTGCATATTAAGCGGTAGGCAAAATTGTACTCGTGTGCCACGGCCTGGCACACTCTCTATTTCTAGCGCTACGTTGTAGCGTAGTGCTAGTTGTTGTCTTACATTGGCCAGCCCAATACCTGTACCATTCTTACTATCAATCTGTGGGTTAGCTTGAAATCCCACACCTGTGTCGGTCACAGCTAGTAGTAATGAATCTGCTTGTGGCTGCACACTGATGATCAATTCTCCTCCTTCGATCTTGGAACTGAGACCATGTTTAATCGCATTCTCGACCAATGGCTGCAGCAGCATAGGAGGCAACCAGACATCATTGAGGCGATCACATAGATTGAACTTAACGCGTAGACGCGACTCGAAGCGTAGCTGTTCGATCTCTAGGTAAGCGCGTAGAAAGTCGATCTCATCAGCAACAGTCACTAAATCCCGTCGGGAACTCTCAAGCACATAACGATAGACCTGTGAGAGATACTGTACCGCCGCACGCGCCTTGTCAGGTGCGCTACGTACCAGGCTACTAATCAGGTTCATGCTATTAAAAAGAAAATGTGGGTCGAGTTGTGCTTGTAGCGCTTTCAGACGTAATTCACGAGCTGTACTAACCAATGCTAATTCGCGTATCTGCTGTGCCTGCTGTTCTGCTTGCAGGCGTAGTCTTGACAATGATGCCGCCAAACTATCCGCAGCTAGTTGTGCAAATTTTAGATCCTCACTGAGATATCTTGGTCGTTTAATGGGCGAACCGATTCGTAGGAAACCTAGTGACTCACCTGCTAAACTTACCGCAATGCTCAGTTTTTCTACATCTGCCTGGGTATCTTCAGCAAGAGTTTGATAGTACTCGACACTAGCGGCACCCAGTGCTTGTGACACACTAGCAGAAGCCACGGCAATAGCCTCCTCGTTGTTCGCAGCACTATTTAAGCGTGTGTTGAGATCGGCTAAGAGATCTTGAAAGTGTGCGCGCCCCAACAAGTGCAGATCGATAAGGCGGTCCATCGAGCCCCGCATACGTGTGAGCATACCGGCAGGTAGGCTAATGGCTACAGCTAATCCAATGTAATAGAGTAGTGGCTTCTTACCTAATAGTCCCATTGTGTAGGCAAGCCCACCAAAATAGCAGCCAAAGATCAAGGCAAAGAACAATGCTTGTAGACCACGCTTGACCAAGACATCAAGAAATAGATAAGGAGTATGATAGTAGATCAACCAGAATATCAGTGGCAGCGCTGATATCACCGCATAAACATCATAAAGCCCTACCAGCCCAATATAGGTCTGTGTCATACGATAGAAGGCTATTGTGATAAGCGTAAATGAAATACCAAAACAGACAATCCAAGAGTATTGGCTAACTGCTCCACTCTGCTCTCGCTCCATTGCCATACGGTTGAGCGCACGATAGCAAATGAACATTATTGTGATTGGCAGCATTACTCCTAGTAATCCGGCACCCGCGACCAGCCAATAATTGTTCAGATTATTGGGCAACCCTAAACGCATAATTAGAGTTGCAATAAAGCAGCAGAGATAGAGTCGCGTTGGTTTGATCCAAGTTGCCAAATAAGCACCGCGCTGACGTACTGCCATAATGTAACAATGCGCAATAGCAGTAAAGATCCAAAGCAGACCAGGCCGTGCCAATCCACCAAACATTAAGAAGCGCCCTGATGGACCTCGCGCACCACCCCAGACCGGCTGCCAAGGTAGCAGATTGAGAAAGCGTAGTTGTACAAACATCAGCCCTAGGTACCAAACTGAGAGCAAGCCCAACAGTACTATTAGTGCACGACGTATGCGACTGTAACCTTCAGTAAGTGAGAAAGCGAAAAGTAACGCACAAAAGAGCGATCCAAGAAATAGTAGCAATGCACTAAAGACTAGGTGAGTTTCCATCAATCTCTAATTTAGCACATTTAGCACAGCCTATCGCTAGGATCTATTTTAATCGGCTTTTATCGTCTCTCGGTAAGTGAAAATCGTGGCTCGCCTAGATCGCCACGACTCTCATCATAACCACACCGTATAGTGGGGTAGAAAAGAGATTAACTGGAGGTAATTATGAAATCGAAACTCTTATTTTCCACCATTGCTATTGTAGTGATGCTTGGCGTCTGCTCATTAACATATGCTTGGGCAGGAGTGCCTAGCACTCTCTTCGCTTCTGCTCAACGTGACCGCAATTTCCGTAGTGTAATCGGTACGGTTTTTACCATTGTTGATAGCGTTCGTGATCTAATACGAGAAGTCAATCTTACTGATGCACAGAAACAGTCAATTAAAACTATTGTTCACAACGCACGCCCACAAGCGCAGCAGCTACATCAGCAGTTGAAGGCCAAACGGCTTGAACTACGCGAAGTACTCCTTGCTGCTGAACCCGATTCTGCACGTATACAGGCACTCAGCAATGATATCTCACAGCTAGCTGGCCAATTGGCAGCCCATCGTATACAGACGGCTGCTCAGATCTCTCAAGTGCTTACTCCTGAACAGAAGCAGACTGCGCTTAATGGTCTTAAGGAGATTGATCCTTTAATCGAGGAGTTGAAAGAGGAATTACAAGGCCTTGCCATCCGCTTCGGTGAAAAAGCTCATTAATCCCCCGCTAATCAGAGCGCACTGAAAAGGCACAGAGAAACAAGCTCTCTGTGCCTAAAAATAATTTTAAAGCAACTAATCTATCCGGAAGCCTGTAGGACAGCTATCGTTGCCAGTGCTATCATAGTTGAGCGGCGAGAAAGGCCCAAGAGTGCCGTGAATTCGAGATAAGCAGAACGATTGCGATGAATAGGAGTCTATTATTACGCCAGTTATTGGCTAAAGGTCTTATCCTCTTTACCTGTGCAATAGCAGTGAGCGGACAAGCACCTCCTAGGTCTTTTCCTGCGCAATTCGTTGATATTACCGCAGCCGCCAAGATTACTTGGGTACATGATAATGCTGCCTCAGCAGAAAAGTACCTGATCGAAACGATGGGCGGGGGAGGCGCACTCTTCGATTATGATAACGATGGTTGGCTAGACATCTATCTTGTCAATAGTGGACAAACCCCGCTCTATAAGCCTAAACAACTACCCCATAACTCACTCTATCGCAATAATGGTGACGGCACATTTACCGATGTAACCGCCCAGGCAGGTGTGGCAGGCGGCAAGTTTGGTATGGGCGCGGCAGTAGGCGATTTTGATAATGATGGTTTCGCTGATCTTTATGTTACTAACTTTGGTGGCAATATTCTCTATCGCAACAATGGTGATGGCACATTTTCAGATGTGACAACCAAAGCCGGTGTCGCGTTAGGTGGTTGGAGCACTAGTGCAGGCTTCTTCGACTATGATCGTGATGGTAAGTTAGATCTCTTTGTATGCAACTATTTAGACTGGAATTTCGAAAAGAACATCTTCTGTGGTCAAAACAAACCAGGGTACCGTTCCTATTGTCATCCAGATCACTTCAAGGCTGTGCCTCAAACACTGTTTCATAACAATGGTGATGGCAGCTTTACTGACGTAAGTCAGAAAGCAGGCATCAGGGCTGCAGAAGGTAAAGGGTTGGGTGTTGTTACAGGCGATTTCAATGACGATGGCTGGGATGATATTTATGTTGCCAATGATGCTGTCCGCAACCTGCTTTTTCGCAACAATGGCAATGGTACATTTAGCGAAACTGGATTGATTGCTGAGGTTGCTTATGGCTTGAGCGGTAAGCCCCAATCTGGCATGGGTGTTGATATGGGTGATATAGATGGCGACCTGCGCCCAGACCTCTTTGTTACTAATATTGACAACGAGCCGAACAATATTTGGCGCAACAATGGTGATGAGAGTTTTACTGATGTAACCGTGCAGATGGGACTTGGTGAAGTAGCGCTACTCTATTCTGGATTTGGCACTCGTCTGCTCGATCTGGATAATGATGGTGACCTAGATATCTTCGTTCATAATGGCCATCCACTCGATAATATTCATCTGTTCCGTGATGGTGTTACTTATGATGAGGTGCCCTTCCTGTTTGAGAATGTCGGCGGTAAGTTTGTAAATATGACTGCATATGCAGGGGCACCGTTGCAACGCCGCTATGCTGGTCGTGCGCTTGCTTGTGGCGATATAGACAATGATGGTGACCTAGATATGCTGCTTGTCAATAATGGCCAACCACCTGTGTTGCTACGTAATGAAGGTGGTAATCGTAATGCCTGGCTGGGATTGAAGTTGGTCGGTACACGTACGAACCGCGATGCTGTAGGGACGCGTATCAAGGTAGTATGCGAGCAAGGTACGCTGGTGCGTGCTCGTCAGGGTGGTGCCAGTTATCAAGCGGCACATGATCCACGCTTGCTAATAGGCTTAGGTGCACGTAAGGTCCAGTACGTAGAGATACGCTGGCCAAGCGGTAAAACCGAGCGCATTGATAATCCTACTATAGGCCGTTATATTACGGTAACAGAGCGTTGATCGATAGTGGTGTAGCAGGGCGGATTTGAGCCGTAAAAATTTTTGTAAAATGTCTGTGCTAATGCTAACATTCGTTTCATAACTTAGGGCGGATTTTTCAACTACCCTGAGTAGTATGGTGAATTAACCCGCGATTTTATCGAAAAGAGAATGGGACATATCAATCAGCTTGAACCAGGTACCTTACTGGTAGGCCGCTATCAAATAGTCAAGCGTATAGGTGGCGGCGGTATGGGTAGTGTCTATTTAGCTCGCGACAAGCGACTCGCGGATGCCCCCCGCGCCGTTAAAGAGATGATCGGCATGTTCAACGATGAAGCCCAACGCAAGAAAGCGGTAGAGGACTTCGAGCGTGAATCACAATTGCTGGCCAGCTTAGATCACCCTGCGATACCCACTATCTATGACTATTTTATTTCTGAAGGCTGCTACTATCTAGTAATGAAGTTTATTGGCGGTGGCGATCTGGCGGGCCGTCTTAAGGACGCGCAAGATGGGCGACTCGATGAGCGTAGCGTTGTTGAGTACGCCATACAGATCTGTGATGTGCTTGCTTACTTGCACTCACAACAGCCCTTGATTATCTATCGTGATATGAAACCGGCCAATATTATGCTTGATGAGCGTAATCGGGTAATGTTGGTCGATTTCGGGATTGCGCGCTTTGTTGCCTCCACACAAAAGAATGTTACCGCGATTGGTACGATGGGGTATGCACCACCGGAGCTGTTTGCTGGACGTGTCGAGCCACGTTCAGATATCTACAGTTTGGGCGCTACTATGTTCCATCTACTGACAGGACGCGACCCCCAAGATAATCCCCTACTGATGTTTGACTTCAACCGTAATCCGCGTCCACGCAATATTAACAGCGCGCTTACCCCTGAGATTGATGCGATAATTTGTAAGGCAGTAGAACATAAGCCGGCTAATCGTTTTGCCTCTGCCGCCGAGATGAAAAAAGCATTAGAAGAGCATAGGGATCGCTTGAACAGTGCTAACAGTCCTTATGATGTTCCTACTGAGGCTGTGCCATTAGAAGAGAATGTTCTTAACTACTGTGGCAAGTGTGGTCATCAACTCGGTTCTGGTGATCTCTTTTGTAACCATTGTGGTAACCCCCAACCACAAAGTCGGCCACCTGTGGTAGCAGCACAATTGCCTGCCTCAGTGGTCTTTATTGGTGCAAATCAGCAACCTATCTCTTTTCTCTTAGAGAAGACCAGCAGCCTGATCGGGCGTACTGATACCAATCGTGGTATCTATCCAGATATTGATCTCACCCCTTATGACAAAGAGGGGAAGGTCTCGCGTCGTCATGCACTAATCCATCGTGATGGCAATAAGTACTTTATTGAGGATCTCGCTAGTACTAATGGCACTTTTGTTAATAATAAGTTGCGCTTACAGGCAAAGCAGCCACAGGAACTCAATGGTAGCGACGAGTTACGATTGGGTGAGACAGTATTACACTTCTTTATTGGTCCAGTGCCGGCCTCCTTTATCTCGGCACCTAAGAGCCAGTCATCTAGTGCAGTTGCCGGCACACGTAAGAACGAGGTTTTGGATGCTGCCCAGGTAAAGCAGTCTGCTGCTCCACAACCAGCAACACCGCCTGTAGCGCCCCCGGCGGTATCAGTTGCTGATATTAAGGAGTCTGCTATTAACGAAGTCGCGCCTGCGGCTAACAAACCTGCGCCGATTGCTGCTGAGCCGCCTGTCGCAGTACCTGCTAGTGCATCTGAGTCTGCTCCTATAAGTGAAGCGACGCCATCGCGTAATGTAGAGCGCTATCTTACTGATGTCGATTTCCCGAAACAGGTTAAGCTTGGCCAAGTGGCACAATTGCATGTAGGTATTCTGGTCGCTAGCAAAGCTGCCGCGGCTGGCAATGGTGGTAGTCGAAAGAAACCTCATGAGCATGACAGCGAGATTGAGGTGGTAGTTAGTCAGGAGAATGGCGAACCCACGATCAATACAATGATTGATGCTTATATCGCCGCGCCTGGTTTTGAAATAGAGCCGGAGATATTTACTCGCCTGGCCCTACCGTCCGGCGGTAATGCAGCTCCAGCAATCTTTCATCTTAAGGCAATTCAATCTGGCGTCACTACCGTAACAGTTGACTTTTATCAAGATCCAAATTATCTAAGTAGTGTCTCCATAGAGACCGAGGTCGTTTAATTGTGCATTGTCGATGGCAGATCTACTGAGAGATATCTTTCTATCTGCTATCGGCAATTCGTGACTGATCTGTTTCTCACCATTTTTATCAATATATAATTATAGTTGGAATCTAGGATTCCCAATCGGGTAGACTTCGCACTAGCAT